>PWXV01000197.1 GCA_003568415.1 Ignavibacteriales bacterium | reverse complement strand
TCCATATCACTACTGTGTCCGGGAAAAGCCTTTGACGAAGGATCAATATAGGTTTTGGCGTTATTAACGGCAGTAGCTGCTTCACCGAAACCGGTTGCAATGAGTTTTAATTTACCGGGGTATGTCGTTACATCACCTGCTGCATAGATCCCGGGTATACTCGTCTCCATTTTGCTGGTGACCTCAATATCACCTTTTATTAGATTAAGCCCCCATTCTTTAATCTTCCCAATATCTGCTACGAATCCCAGATTCAGAAGAATATGATCTACCTCGAGATGTTCCTCATCTTTTGTTTGATTGTTGAAGATGGTTACTTTTTCAACTTTAGAATTGCCATGTATTTCTTTCACCTCAAATGGAATTTTAATTGTAACCGGAGAATCGAATAGCTGTTTGACACTTTCTTCGTGCGCACGAAAACGGTCACGGCGGTGGATCAGGGTAATTGATTCTGCTATACCGTGTAGATGTATGCCCCAATCGACAGCACTATCACCGCCACCGACAATAAGCAGTTTTTTATCCTTAAACTTCGACTTATCCTGCACAAAATAATCAAGTCCATTACCCTCAAATCTCTCAATATCTTTTAACTTTAATTTTCTCGGTGCAAAGGCTCCAATCCCGATTGTCAGGAGAATTGAATACGATTCGTGTGATTGGCCGTCATCTGTATCCAATACAAAATATCGTGAGGGTTTGTCGCTCCCTGAATTTTCATCGCTTCCTATCTGCATGTCGGTTATTTTCGAGCCTAAGTGTACGGAAGGATTATATTGCAGTGCTTGCTCTACCAGACTTTGCGCAAGTTCCTTCGCAAGGACTTTCGGGTATCCGGCAACATCATATATATACTTTTCCGGATATAACGCAGTAAGCTGTCCTCCCAGTTGCGGTAATGCATCGATAATTTTAGTACTCATACCGCGTAATCCGGCATAAAATGCCGCAAATAAGCCCGTGGGACCCCCACCGATAATTGTAATATCGAATCTATCCATAATCTATTTTGGATTGGTCGGACGCAGATCGATCTCGCTCATCAACGCATTCGGTGGTAATCGTAAGATTGTTAACACAGCATCAGCAACATCCTGAGATTGCAATATTTTTGCCGGATCTTTGCCGCTGTGTGGAGAAAATTCAGTCGCCACCGATCCCGGACACACAACCGATACGCGAATATCATACTCACGCGCTTCAAGCATAAGACATTTTGTAAATCCATTGAGTGCCCATTTGGTTGCAGCGTAACCTGCCCCTCCCTTAAAAAAGTTTTTACCTGCCAGGGATGATATATTAATAATAGCACCTGATTTCTGTTTTTTCATATGTGGAAGAACGGCACGGGTACACAGAAAGACACCGCGCATATTTATTGCAAACATACGGTCGAAGTCTTGTGTCTGCAGTTCATCAACCGGGGCAAACACTCCCATTCCTGCATTATTAATAAGCACGTCTATTTTACCAAAGGTTTCGATAGTTTTGGTTATCATTTGCTCAACTGCCTGTCCCCTGGATACATCTGCCGGAATAGCAAGCGCTTTACCACCAAGCTCTTCAACTTCTCCGGCTGTTTTTTCCAGATCCGACTTTGTTCGTGCCGCCAAGACAACATTCATTTTCTCTTTAGCAAATGACAAGGCTATAGCTTTTCCAATTCCCTTACTCGCGCCGGTGACAATTGCTACCTGGTTTTGTAATGACATTGTGATCCTTCCAATAATAGAATACGATTAACTCGCTTTGCTCGTTGATTATACAACAATTATTCTATAAAATATAATGTAGTTAAGTGAATGCATGGCTGCATGCTTGCATCGTTTATTGACCGTTATAAATCGCCTGATTGTGGTCGAAGTGTTATCTCCTCCAGCATAATTTTTTCAGGAGTATGTAACATTGATACTACAAGTTTTGCGACATCATCGGGAGACATCATTCGTTCACCGTATTTTTCTCGTATACCTTTGGGCCACATTTCAGTATACGTAGCACCCGGTACTATCGATGTAACTTTTATACCCTGATCCCGCACTTCTTCACGTAAAACATTTGTCAACGCAAGCACACCCGCCTTCGAAGCAGCGTAGGCACCGGAATTTGTAAAAATTTTATTTACCGTGACAGAAATGATATTGATTATCCAGCCGTTTTTTTGTTTTTCCATATGGGGGAGGACAGCTTTCACTCCGTAGACAACTCCTTTAAGGTTCACATCGATTATTTCATTAAATTCATCAATTGATGTGTCCGGGATCGGTTTAAATTTTGTCACGCCTGCATTGTTTATAAGAACATCGATCGAACCGAGTTTTTCATTAATAAGCTGTGCGGCATCATTGACATTTTGAAATGAGGATACATCAAGCGGTACCCGAAAAAGTGAATCGCTGTGGGCCGTATCAACTGAAATCGAATCGAGCAACGCTCGATCACGCGCACTCGCGGCAACCTTGTGACCCTCGCGTAGTGATTCTTCGGCGATGGCTTTCCCGATACCTTTGCTTGCACCGGTAATCCATACATTCATATCTGACTCCTAACTATTTTAAAGCGAAACCCGTCGATCAATAAGATCAAGGAATTCCGCACGGGTTTTCTGATCTTGTTGAAATACACCGAGCATGGCGCTCGTCGTGGCAAGAGAATTTTGCTTTTCGACACCCCGCATCATCATACACATATGGCGTGCTTCAATAACAACGGCAACCCCGTCGGGTTGGAGAACATCGTACAATGTTTGTGCAATTTGTTGTGTTAACCGCTCCTGCACCTGCAGCCGTTTTGCATACATATCAACGACACGGGGCAGTTTACTTAACCCGACAATCTTACCATTTGGTATATAGGCAACGTGTGCACGACCGTAAAACGGCAGCAAATGATGTTCACATAAACTGAATACATCGATATCACGCACGATCACCATCTCATTGTACTTCTCTTCAAATACCGCACCGTTCAATACAGCGTAAACATCCTGTGTGTATCCGGATGTCAGATATTTTAATGCGCTGGCTACCCGGTGGGGGGTTTTTAACAATCCCTCCCTTCCAGGATCTTCTCCGAGTTCGCGCAATAATGTATCAACGGCTTTTTCAAGCGTATTATTTACTACTTCTGTCTCTGGCATTGTTTTCTTTATCGTCCTCTATAGTCCACAAAGTTATTTTGTGATTCATATAATTTAACTGAATACAACTTACCGTTTTCAATATGCGGCTCGAGCCGCTCCCATATTTTCATTGCGATGTTCTCTGCAGTAGGAATAACATCGCGCATAAATTCAACATCATAATTCAAATGCTTATGATCAAGTTCATCTATAACATATTCTTGTAATAACCGCTTCAGTACTTTTAAATCGATGACCATACCCGTTTCGGGATCGGGTTCACCGGACACGGTTACTTCAACATCATAATTATGGCCATGGCCGCTGGGATTATTACATTTATCGTAAATGCGTTTGTTCTCATCTTCACTGAACTTCGGATTGTGAAGACGATGTGCCGCGCTGAATTGCGCTCTCCGTGTTACATACACCATACTTATCGTCCTTTACCTGTCTCTATTTCATTTGATCCAGAACTTCGGAAACTTCATCGACGTGTCCATTCACTTTTACTTTGGGGAATATATGGGCAATCTTTCCCTTTTCATCGATAATATAGGTCGTTCTTTCTATACCCATATACTCTTTACCGTACATTTTTTTCTTTTTCCACGCATTAAATGCCTTGATGACTTCTTTGTTTTCATCGCTCAAGAGCGGAAACCGTAGATCATATTTACCGGCAAATTTCTCATGCGATTGGATACTATCGGCACTGACTCCGACTATCTCCACACCCTTTCTCCGCAACCGTGTTAAATTATCCTGAAATGCGCACGCTTCCTTTGTACACCCCGAGGTATTGTCTCTGGGATAAAAATATAAAACAAGCTTCTTACCTTTAAAATCTTTAAGCGACCGTACATTCCCGGTTTGATCAGGTAACGAGAAATCCGGCGCCTTATCACCTACCTTCAATGCTGGCATAATCTATAGCTCCAATTAAGTAACTGTTCAGTATATTTGTATGATTGGTTAGTGCGATCCAACCGTTACGTTCGCAGCACGCCCCGGAGCTCATCGAAATCCGGTAGCTCACCGGGATTATCGGTTATCCAGGAGTACACAACGGTACCGTTCTCATCGAGTACAAATACCGAGCGTTTGGCCGCTTCATATCCTTTGATTCCCCAAAAATCTTCGTGAACCCCGCCGTACTTTTTCGATACATCGCGTGAAAAATCGCTGAGTATGGGAAAATTTAAATTATTTTGCTCGGTAAATGCTTTGTTTGCGGCAGGACCGTCAACACTGATTCCGTACACCTGACTGTCAAGTTTATTGAACTCCGCCAATTGATCACGGAATGTGCACATCTCCCTGGTGCATCCATTGGTGAACGCCCCCGGGAAAAAAGCAAGCACCGCTTTTTTCCCGCGCACATCCTCTAATGTTACCGGTTTCTTGTCGGTATCATATAAAATAAAATCAGGAGCCGTATCTCCCTTTTGTAATGGCGTTCCCATAGCTTCTGATTTAGTTACCTTTCTTCGCAGCTATTTTAAGAACGACCTGATATTGAATAGATTTATCATCGTTAATACCGCCGCGGAATTCAACCACCTCAAACCATCTTAGTTCACTAAATCTGCTCTCTGCTTCCTTAACTGCATTTTGAATTGCATCTTCATATGATTTCGATGAGACGCCAACTATTTCGAGCTTTTCATAATAAGTACTCACGCTATCGTCCTTTCTTGTATTCTAATCGGTTTGAGAAGTTCATTTATTTTTGTATGGTGTTATATCAGTAGTGTCCGGTAAAAGTTATTTAAAATTACTGCAACTATTTATATTATAATAAGTTACAAGAAAATATGACCGTAATCGATTTCAAAATTTAATGTATATTTTAGCCATTCCACAAC
>PWXV01000128.1 GCA_003568415.1 Ignavibacteriales bacterium | reverse complement strand
AATCCCGGTTTTGCCGCAAACCGCGCAAACCGTAATCACGTGCTCTCATATAGAAAGAAGTTGCCCGTTCCGGATCTTCTTCTTCCACAAATCCAAGCGCATAACTTGTAAATCCACGTGTTGCCAGCAAGAGAAGATTCCGGTTATTCGGATCGGTTTTAATCATTCCTTCCAGCAGCTTCAGGTTCGATGCAATGCTCTGTTCCGCCAGGATGAGATCGGTTTCTTCCTCGGTGGCTTCGAGACTATTCTCTATTAAACCCGTCGTGCTGCGGATAGCGAGCCGTTCGAGACTGCAGCCGGTGAAAAGGACAAGAAATATTGTAAAAATCGCTATGGTTCGCATATAGATAGTAAACGCATAAAATAACCGATATGTTACCGGCAATTATCTACCTGGTTAATTAAAGACTCAAATGATCAAGATAAGGAAATTTTGGGATTTGTCCAATGTGAGGAGGATTACAATGAAAATGTAGTCCACTTTGTTAAGTGGACTACATCTTTTTCATTTCTCTAAAAGTCCAGTGCCAGACTCCAGTAATACCTTGGCTTCGACCAGGAGTCGAGGTCATAGTTCCACGCCATATCGAAACGCAACAGCATTCCGAAAATAATTATCCTGGCTCCGAATCCGGTGCCTATGAGAAGGTCATCGGTCTGCAGATTTCCGAATTCATTACGGCGCACCCCCCGCCAGTCTGACCAGTCATCCCACGCAGAGCCAACATCAAGAAACATAGTACCCATAATATTTTGCAACATCAACGGTAACGGACCGCCGACAAAATAGCGAATAAGCGGATAACGCATTTCGAAATTCATCAATGCGAAGTTTGTTCCGGTCGATGCATTATAATTATGGCCCCGTAACGGTAATATGGGAGTAAGGAATGCGAAATCCTGAGCATCCTCAATTGGTATAACATTATTCTCAAAACGCCGGTTAATCCAACCTTCAACACCACCCAGCATAAATCGCTGCGGATTCGGACCGAAGCTGCTGCCGCCGGTCAGACGGAATGCGATGGTATAATTATTGCCGAGGCTTGTATAGGTCCTGTAATCGGCAAGTACCGATGCAAAACCGAATGAATCTTCGCTTAATTTCGGAGCTCCGTGAAGAGTTATGTTATACCGTGAACCGCGACGGGGAGATATGAATCCCCACAAAATATTATCGTGCACATAGCTAATCGACGGAAAGAGTACCGTATGTCGTTGAATCGGTTCGGTAAACATATCGAGGTTTTCACGCGATATATTAAACCAGGATAATCCGACATCAAATCTGCGAAACCGATCGATCGGATATGACATAAGCATATTGGCACCATAGGTCCTGTATCGAAACAGGCTATAACCGCTTATTGGATTTGCCCGATCGGTTTGCAATAGGAAGCGTGCAGTATGGAATCCCTGGAATCCCCAGTCGATACGGCCGGGTAAATAAAAATATGTCAACCCGTAGTCACTGTTCTTCAGGTCCATTTGAAGATTAGTGAGAAAAAATAATTGATGATCCCCCAGCATATCGCTGAATGCCATTATCGTCGAGCCCTGCACCCCCCAGAATGTACTATAACCTGCATTCGCAATTACGATATCCGGTGAGAAATTTATACGGTAATCCTGAGGAATAAATCTGCCATCTTCATCAACATTATCGCTGACGGCAAAAGCGTCGCTCAAAGTGCGGTCTATAGTGACCGGTTCGGTTACATGATCGCCGAATACATAGGAATCGAAATCTATTGCTATATCATCACCATACACACCCGGCTCTGCGACGGTATCCTCTTCTGCAATGTCAGCTTCTTCTGCATCAGCAAGCACCAGTGTCGTATCGGCACGCTCAGCAATATCCTGTGCGTGCATTCGTCTTAATTTCTGTGCGATAAAATTAGTTGGTTCAAGCTCATCCTCTTCGAGTTCTTCCTGGAGTGGATTGCTCATGACGAAAATATCATAACCGCCATAAAACTGAGAACTAAACGCCAGCTTAGTACCGTCATTTGATAATGATATCTGAAAGATCGGAGTCAGTGAATTAGTGAGAGGTCGCTCATTTCCGGTTTCAAGATCACGCACATAAATATTATAGATGCCGTTTTTATCGCTAACATAGAGCAGTTTCTTTCCGTCATGCGTAACCAGGGGAGATTGTTTTGTATCCCATCTATCGGTTAATCGGTTGATTTCTTTTGTCTCTATGTTAATGCTGTAGAGATCGATTTGCTCATAATTGTGATCCATTAATTCGAATGCATCGACCGACACATTACGTGAAAGGTTATCTCCGCGGTCTGAAACAAAATAAATTGTTTTACTATCCGGTGCCCACGCAGGATCCGATTCGCTGAACATATCATCGGTGAGAGCAGTCTTTTCTTCGGTATGTATATCGTAAATATACAGATTAACGTGATGGCCCTTTGTTCCGATGAACGCAAGCTTCTCACCGTCGGGTGACCATTTGACTGAGTAAATTGCATCGAGATCAAATTCAATACGCTCACGCTGTCCGCGGTCAACCGGTACCAAATAGATAACATCCCGACCCCGTGATTTAGCGGCAAGTGCGAGCCGGTCTCCTTCGGGCGACCATGAAAGTGCCGGTGTTAAAAGATGAAGTTGTTCAAAATCAGTTGTACTGTATCCCCGTATTGCTCTATCCATAATACGGCCGTCGACTGCTGACATAATGTACACACTGTAATAATCTCGACGGTCGGATATGAATGCAACCTTATCTCCCTGCGGAGAGATTGCCGGGCTGTTATTTAAAAAGCTCCTATCTTCCCGGTGATTGGTTAACCGTTGCGCAATATCTGGCGGTCGTTTCCGTTTCGCAACATCCGGCCAGTACATTTCTCGTTGTGCCTGGAACCATCGTTCGGATAATTCTTCGAGGCCGATCCCGATAGCAGACCTGAATCCCTGTTCTACACTTCGTGTACCTTTAATGCGGTGGAGTATATCGCTTATTCGTTCCTTGCCATATGTTTCAGCGATGTAATGGAATACACTTTGACCGCCACGATATGCAAGATAACCACCTAATTGGTTAATTCGACGGGGAAGGTACTCATTGACGGTAGCATCACGCATAAACATATCGGTTTCCGTTTCCCATCCCAACGATTCGTATTCGGCTAATCCTTCATTAAACCAAAGCGGTATATGTAATTGAATATTATTTGAGATTATATTTTGAACCGAACCACCATAAAACATGTCATTGACTACCGCGTGCACGAGTTCGTGATGCAGAACGTGCCGGTATTCGGCGAAGTCTCCCCGGAACGGCATAACAACCCGGTTTTTAAACAATTCGGTTACTCCGCCAACTCCTTCTTCCATATACGGCGCCACGACGTTCGTTTGTTGAAAATCGTTATGCGAGACATAGGCTATTATCGGTATGCGATCCGTTAATTGATACCGGAAGGTTTGACTTATAGATTCATACGCTTCTTCAGCGGCAAGTGCTGTGAACTGTGCGAGTTCATAGCCCCCCTGGTAGAAATATACATCAAAATGATCGCTCTGGATAAATTGCCAGTCAAAATTAGTGTATTGCACCTTATTTTTGCCGAATGGTAGTCCCTGCGCCTGACTTATGTACGGCAAGAAAAATAGTACAAGTAAAATCAAATAAAAACGTTTCATGAGGGGCCCTCTCTCTCAAATATTCCCGATCCGATATCGCTCACCACAGCCTTTAGTCGTAATTTATCAAACTCAAATAGAAAAAGCAATAATTTATCGCCTACATAAAATAAAACAGGGCTTCAGAATAGTTTAGTTCCATTATTTGTCGTTTTCAGCCAGCACAAAATCAATCTCTCTTCGTTCCGGATCGACAGAGAGCACCTTGACCTTCACCTTATCGCCGAGCCGCAGACGTCTGCCTTTTCTTCTGCCTATCATAGTGTAATTTTTTTGATCATATTCATAGTAATCGTCATCCATATTTCTGACGTGCACCATACCCTCCACCAGTGTATCGGTCAATTCGACAAATATCCCGTAGTTGATAACTCCCGAAATAATACCCTCGAACTCATCACCAATATGCCGCTGCATATATTCAACCTGCATAATCTTAACCGAAGCCCGCTCCGCTTCAACTGCGCGCTGTTCCATGGCTGAAGTATGTTCACCGACAGATTTCATGGAGTCCAGTAAGTGTTGTCTTCTCTCATGCGGCATACCGGCTTCATATTCTTTGAGTAAACGATGAATTATCAGATCGGGGTACCGGCGAATCGGCGAGGTGAAATGAGTATAATGTTGAAATGATAATCCGAAATGGCCTTCATTTTTTTCTGAATAGACTGCTTTCATCATCGAGCGAAGTGCAACTTCATTGATGACGTTCTCTTCCGCACTACCGCGCACATCGCTAATCAACTTTTGAAATGATTTCGATAAACCGGCTCCGTCTATATTAAATGTGTATCCGAATTTTGAAACAAATACTGCGAGCTCTTTTAATTTTTCCCGCGTCGGTGCAGCGTGAATACGGTATAAAAACGGTTTAAGTTTTTTATCTTTACTCGAAGCCATATGCCGCGCCACCGTCCGGTTTGCAATAAGCATACATTCCTCGACAAGGCGATGTGCGTCAAGGCGTTCTTTTTTAATTACCTCAACCGGTTTTTTCTCTTCATCGAGTTGAAATTTAACTTCAACGGATCCGAAATCGATGCTCCCTTCACGCAGCCGCTTCTTGAGTAACGTCTGCATCAGCTTATGTAACCCGAGAATAAGTTCAGCATTTTCTCCATCCTGCTCATCGATAATCTCCTGTACTTCTTCATACGTGAAGCGGCGCGCACTTCGAATGATCGTGTCTTGAATCGAAAAATCTTTCACCACACCGCGCTTCGAGATCGTCATAAATACCGAGTATGCCGGACGATCCTCATCGGGCCGTAAGCTGCACAAGTTATTCGATAAGCGTTCAGGCAGCATCGGGATAACACCGTCGACAAGATAGACACTTGTGGCACGGTGAAATGCCTCTTTGTCGAGAGTCGATCCTTCTTTGACGTAATGACTCACATCGGCAATATGGACGCCGAGTAAATAATTACCGTCATCGTCATATTCCAGTGAGAGGCCGTCATCAAAATCCTTCGCATCCTCAGGGTCGATAGTAATCACGGTCGTATCACGTATATCGAGCCGCCTGTCATACTCTTCCTGCGGTAAAGTATCGGGAAAAGCTTCAGCTTCAGCGATGACTTCTTCGGGGAAGTCGATCGGAATATTAAATTGCATCGCAATAGAACGAAGCTCAACCCGCAGCTCACCTGCCGGTCCGAGCACTTCGGATATATACCCTTCGGGGTTTAGCAAAGGATCGTTCCATTCATCAATCACCGCGACAACCTTATCGTTATCTTTAGCTCCGCGCAAAAGTTTTTGGGGTATGTATATATCGCGGGGAACTCTCCTGCTGTCGGGTTCAACAAAATAAAAGTTTTTAGTCTTTTTGAGCACTCCGACAATTTCGTGCTTACTTCTTTCCAATACCTTCGTAACTTCACCCTCAAGTTCTATTCCCTCCCGTTGGTGCTTTCGGGCAGGGCGGGCAAACAAGACAACCTGCACCCGATCACCATCAAGCGCGGTACTCAGGTTTTTCGGTGCTATAAATACTTCCTCATCCGAGTCGAGCATTACCAAACCATAACCACCGCGAGTTACGTAGAGGGTGCCCTGTTTATGTTGATCATCACCGGGTTTATATCCGTATCGTTTTCCTTTGACACGTAGTATTTGATCATCGGATGCAAGTTCATGTAACGCATCACGTAATTTTTTATATGCTCTTTCCTCTGTCATTTGCAACCGTCGTGCGAGTTGTCGTGATTTGAATGTTTGTGAAGGATACTTCACAAAGAAATCCAGAATTCGACGCTTGATTTCTTTCATATGCTCCAATGCTATAGGTAAATTGAATAATTAAAAGGATATGCTATAATATAAACGAGCCGCATTAACCGGACGTTGTTCTTCCGAATATTCAATGCTCTGCGATCTGCGTTCAAGTTCAAGGAACATGTTGGTCCACCGTTCTGAATTAAACACAGGTCCCATTGGTATCTGGAAAGAAAAGTTAGTGTTACCAATATCATTAAAGACTCGTCCACCTATTGTCCAGTAAAAGTTACGGAGTTCACCGCTGATTCTTAATTCGGCGGTATCCATGATATTTCCGCCATACCAGACGATTTCTGCAGTGCGTATAAATCTGACTTCATTACGCAGAAAATCGGAAAATAGATTTGATAATAGTGAAGTAGCAACACCCGACATAAATGTTGCTGGAATACCGCGTCCGAAATCTGCTGATATCGAACGATAATCACCTGATTCGAGATCTGTCTGAAACCGCCCGGTAAGAATATATGATATTGCATCTGTTTCGACATCGCCTTCACGCTGTTCATTGTTGACGAACAAACTGATATCTAACTGCGGTTCATAGCGGTCACCCGTAATGTGCAATCGCACTTCAACCTGTTCCGGTGCGCCGGTCTGTGTCACTGACTCGTCGATATCGGCACCTGCTCTCTGAACCTGCATACGCTGTCCGGTATAGGTAGCGGTTATATCAAGTTCCGGATTATCGGGCGGACCTACAAAACTGATTCTTCCGCGCGCTTCAAATTTTCGGTAGAACGAATACGCAGACGGTTCCACAATATCCACATTACCGACGAGACGCAGTCCGGTAAGATCATCACGGTATAACCGGAGACTTGTTGTTTCGATCCGCGCTACTAACTCTTCGCCTGTTGTCTGGTTAAAAATCATCGTCATTTCGACACGGCCATCGGTTTGAATTGTCAAATCATAATCCAGACCATCAAGAAATGTGCTTCCGGTTTCATGCTGTGATTGTGAACCCTCCCGTTCCTGTGCAACATCCCGGAAAAACATCTCAAGAGGGGTAAGGGTATCTTCTTCTGGATCAGTATCATCGATCACTATATAATTTACTATCGAGCCGCTTCTATCATATGCCGTCGTCCGTGCCGGCGGTATAATAAGCGAAGCCGATCGAATTGTCATGGAACCGATTAATCTCGATTCCTCGAGACTGCCTGCTAACCGGACACCATCGGCACCGGTACCCACGATCAGATCACCATAGACTAAATCACCCGGGCGACGTGAGCCGGTACGCAACACCTTAAGTTGACCGTTTGCATATAAATTGAAATCACGGATTGTCAATCCCCGTGTTTGCACTGATCCGGAAAAGCGCATCCTGCCATCGGCAAAATCCCGTCTGCGATTATCCAGGTGCAGATGACTTATCACAAGCTCATTTTGTCTCGGCTCAAGTTTACCGTTAAAGTGATAGGTCATATTGTTTGGCATAAAAACGAACTGACCTTCTGTAATTTCCAGATCTCCATCATAACGAGGATCCTCAACAGTACCGCTTATGGTGACATCACTTGTCATCAGTGCACGGAAATTTCGGACATCACTCAGGAAAGGATCGATTATTGAGAGATCGAATTCATCTGAAATTACCTGCACATTAATGGGGCCATCGGGTATTCTTTCTCCACCATCCGTTGGTAAAATATCAAATGGCAGATATCCGCCGATCATAAACGCAGTTTTTGTAGTATCATCGGAATAGGAAACATCTGCGTTGAAATCCAGGCGTTTATCCCGGAATTCGAAATGACCGCTCATTAAACCGAATGATAGATCGCCATAGGTTATCTCTGCAATCTGTACATCCATCGTGCTTTCAAGATTTTCAGTAGTACCACCGATATGTCCCGCGATATCAACCATTCCGCTGAATAACGGCTGTCTTCGCATTTCAGTTTCAGGCGATACAGTGCGATGTATCTCCTCCAACTCTACATTTGAAACAAAGAAGTCTATTGCATGCTCTCTGTCAAAAGCATACAATCCTGAAACCTCAATTTTGCTTGCATCATTATGATAGAGCGAAAATTCATCGAACCAAACGCCGGCATGATCGTATTTAATTGCCAGTGGTTGATTGTTTATAAACGAGAAGTTTTCATAACCAACAGAAAAAGTATTAACTGCAACACGTAATGAGGTTGTATCGAAGTATGCGGCGGCATCAACTTCATAGTTAAGGAGGGTATCGATATCTGCTTTGGAATAAACCGTCCAATCGGCTCCCTTCATATCTGCACGCACGTTTGCATTGTTTACCACAAGTGACCCGGTGTATATCCCATCGGCAGAAATATCAAAGACCGAATATATCCCGTCAAGCCCGCGGGCTCTGTAATCGTTATCGATATTGTATGAGCCGGTAATTCTATCCAACAAAATTCTATCGGTTTCAGACAGATATAAAAAGTGATCGATCTCAATATCGCCACCGAGACGGAGCATATTCTCCATTGCTCGAAAGTATCCATACAACTTCCCCTCAACTTCGATATCGAAGGCATCACGGCCAAGCAGGACCGCGATAGCATCCATATTCTTGATGTCAATATCATAGACCGTATCCAGTGGTCTATCTATCTCGAATGTACCAGTAAAATCTTCTGCGGCAGCAACATCGCCGGTTACAATTCCCTCTATATCTTTGCGGACAGATGAGATCAAATGCCGTAAATGGTCGAATGATATATCAAGCATTGTGGGTAAATCGAATTCACCGGCCAGATACACGTCTGCGATTTCAGAATTAATATTTAATTCCCGAAATGTCGTATCTATCTCTGTCAGAGAGATATAGACAGGATCGCCGACAAAATCATAATCCCGGAAACGGGATGGGCTAACCTCCATCGAGATTTCTCCGAGCATTGACTCAGGCCGTAATCCGGTACCCGATCCTTTCAGTGAAAATGTGAGATCACTGACATACGATGAATCTTTCATAACCTGCGCAAGATCGAGCGATTCAAATGCTAACCGAATATCAAACGGGGCTGTATCAATATCGTCTATATAACTCGTACCGTCTATTGAAAATCTGCTTTGTTCAAAGTATCCTGTAGAAGTTACGTGCATGGCATGGTTCTGGAAATACACCGCCGTACTCATCGAGTCAAACTCCAACTCAGCTATTTTCATATGATCAATCGTGAGATGAGCATCTGCGATGATATCTTCAAGGGTAGTACCTTTTCCGTCTAATGTTATCCGGCCACTCACGTCAACCGGATAATAGTCATGTTGCAGAAGCGCGGCTATATCGGCATCGCGTGTAACAATGTAGCCGTTATATACAAGTGATTCCCGCGTCAAATCCATATCGATTTCACCTGAATATAACCCGGCAGATGTATGCAAGTCTATTGTCGAATTAAATTCCCGTGGTTTTCCGGTATATGATGCACCGATATCCAGAACACCGAGATGGCTATGATCGGGTATATTGAAGTGCGGTAACATAGTGATTACATCCTTCGGATCGAGATGACTGTCGCTGAAAGATGCATCTATAAACAGACGGTCGACATCGTTTGCATTCGTTACGGTACCGGTTAATTCCAGGTTAGTTCTGCCCAAACTCAGGTTAATTCTTTCAACGAAAAGCTCTTTAAGTGTACCATCTGCGTTTATGCTAAGTTCGGCATCTTCCTCGAGAAACCAGAGTGCGGGAATGAACATTTTCAAATCGTCTGTGTGAATCCGGTCGGCGAATAACGATACATTCATTTCTTTTTCCTCGAGCGGTCCATCATTACTACCGAGGAGGCTAAAGTCTTTTATACTGCCGGTGACATTAATGTTCGACTTATCGGTGATCAGCCGCATTCTGTTAATTTGTGTATGTACGGGAGAGAATGCTGCTTGTAACGAAAAATGGCTTACGTGGAAATCAGGATCGCGCAGGGTAAAATGCATCGAGCGGATATCCACGCTATGATTCCGGCCGTCCGACTGTGCAGACATTGAAATGTAAAGATTCTTCAGTGTTATATTTTTGTAGTCAAACTCCGGAAATGATACCGGATAACTTCTGCCGGATGGGGAATCATCTCCAGATCGATGATAGGTAAACGAACCGCCAAGCAGTTCAAAATCATCAAGCGTGTAAATCCACGGTTTGGATGGTTCCGATTCTACTGTGTCAGTCTCTTCTATTTTCGCTTCATCTCTTTTCTTAACAAGTTGACTTATATTGAGCACACCATCTTCATCAACCACTAGGCGTACATCAGGATCTCTCAACAACAGACTGGTTATATTAATCTCACGACGGAGTAGCTGTACAGGATTTATCTCTACTTCGATTAATTTTGCATAAATAGCACGTTCATCATTATACCACCACTCAACATTCTCTAATATAATACCTGTAAAGATTGTACCGCCAATTTTCCCGATGTGCAGCTCACCATTCAAATACGACGCTGCCTCATTCTCCGCATATTGACGAATCAGGTCCTTAAAAAATGCAGTTTGCGTCACTCCGATGACGATCGCCATCAGAAAGAGAAATATTACAATAGTATAACCGATTATGCGGAATAGTTTCTTCACAATACCACCAGACACTTCAGATTTATTTATGAAAGTACGCAGATCGCTCTATGATTGTTTCAATGATCGACGTTGATGAACGGCCAGGTGAGAGCTCTATTGTTTTAACTGTGCCGCCGTGTTGTTCCACAATATCCTTCCCTATTATCTTCTCCACCGGCCAATCGGCACCTTTGACCAAAACATCGGGGAGAAGGGCTTGAATCAACTTTAGAGGTGTTTCCTCTGTAAAAATTACAACATAATCAACACTAACAAGGTTCGCAAGCAAATATGCCCGGTCATCTTGTTTCATTATCGGACGCCCATTCCCTTTGATCGAACGGACAGACTCATCACTATTTAAACCGACGCATAAAATATCGCCATATTTACGGGCTTTATTGAGATATTCAACGTGACCGCGATGTACTATATCAAATGTGCCGTTGGTAAAAACGACCTTTTTCCCTTCATCTCTAAGTTTTTTTCGATGCGATACTGCATCATCCAGCGATACGATCTTACCCATGATGAACACCCGTCTTTGCAAACTCTTGAGAGTTATCCCTTTCAAACCGGATCATTGTCTCAATCAATCGTTTGCGATTAATCGGAACGATGCCCACATCCTCACATACAATACCTCCTGCAAAATTAGCTACTGATGCCGCTTCGCGAATATTTGCTCCGGCAGCAAGCAGGGTAGTTAATGTAGCGATCACCGTATCTCCCGCACCACTGACATCGGCTACCGACCGGGTTCGGGTCGGTACGTGATGAGTACGACCATCATTTTCAATAAGGGTCATACCGTATTCACCACGGGTAATTAATACATTTTCCGCATGTATTTTCTTCAGCAGTTCGATACCGAATCGTTCAAAATCATCTCCAGAGTGTAATTTTGTACCGAAGGCCCGTTCAAGTTCACGGCGGTTCGGCTTAAACACGGTTACATTATGATATTCAAAAAAATTATTAAATTTTGGATCAACGGTTACAAGTATATTTTTCTCGCGCCCTACCCTGCTAATTTCATAAATAATATTTTTAGTAAAAATCCCTTTATTGTAATCCTGCAGGATTACACCGTCAATACGATCTACATAAGCTTCGAGTACGCTAATAATTCGTTTCGTAATCTGCTCGTCGATATCTTCCGTATTTTCTCTGTCAAACCGCACAACATGTTGATTGTGTGCGATAACCCGTGTTTTTATAGTAGTTTGCCGCGAAGAATCCTTTATCAATCCATCAGTCGGGAAACCGGCATCCTGCATAAGCGAGAATAGTACATCGGCATTTGTATCGTTACCGGTAACACCGATAAGCAACGATTCCGCACCAAGTTCGGTGATATTGTTTGCAACATTGGCAGCACCTCCCAAACGTACCGAGTCTGATTTTACTTCAACAACGGGCACAGGTGCTTCTGGAGAAATGCGTGACACATTTCCCCAGAGGTATTGATCAAGCATAACATCGCCAATAACTGCAATTTTTTTCCCTGCAATATTGCCGAATAGCTCGGTTAAACGGTTTTCATTCATATTTGATTGCAACATTTCCTCCAATGTAACAAAATGTAGCGAAAACTATGCCAAAAAGCAATCAAATAATGATAGGTATCCTATTGTGTACGTTTAAGAATGCGCTCTGTGGTGCGATCACCCACCCGAATAATACATCGAATATACGGTACATCCGGATTCTGATTGATGGGTATGGTATGAAATCCGGCATCAAGATACCCTTCTATGATCGTAAGATTTTCACCGGTTTGCTCATTGGTTATATTGACAGAAGCTGACATGCCGCTGGGCATGAATAAGGTAAGATGAAATGAATCGGGATCACCCGGATCTGCAATAAAAGGAAGTATGATCTCGCGATCCAGCAATTGTGCAATTCGGTTTAGATATATTTCTGCTGTATTTCCTTCGTGAGTATATTCTATCTCTTCTTTAGCATTCAACGTTGAGACCAAATAGTGATAGTCAGAGCTCGCAGGATTATTCATTTCGTCGTTAAATGAATCGGTCGTAGCAGGCAATACGGCAAGTAAATGATCGGGATCATTCGTATCGATGGGGAAATCATCCGAACGATAAATTATAAACCGTTGGGGTAGCCTGGTTTTTTCAGTCTTCATTCGATTTCGATCATTATCACGCATCGCATATTGTAGATGAACCGGAAGCCGTTGTATGGTATAAGAAGTATCGTGTACACTATAGTCCGTAAACTGACCATTGAAAACTTTATCCCTGCTTTCTACCCATTCCATACGCGGTGTTTCAGCTCGTGTGAAATACCTGACATTAAAACGATGTTGATCTGCAAGATGAGAATACCGGAAAAATACGTGTCCCGGAATATCAAGCGATCGTGTTAGTGATATCTGGCGATTCAGTTCACGAAGTATTTCCGGCCGGAATGCTCCGATACCGGCATACACATGTCTGCCGTGAGCACGTCTTCGCCAATCATCAAGTACTACATCGAACCTTGGATTGTGTGCCGCATTCCAATAAATCTGCGGAACAACATAATCATGAATACCTTCGCTAAGCCATCGTTCAACATCCTGATAATAATCGAAATATGCGGTTGAGCCATAAAAACCGGATACTCTCCGGAATACCCCCATCGGAGCAGAGCCAATTTTAATATCAGGCCGTATAACAGTAGCATATTCATAAAACTCGCGAACAAAATTAGTTATATTGTCACGTCTCCAGTCGTGAAGATCAGTACCACCGCCAAACCGCCGGTACGTATGTACATCGTCAAAATCACGACCGGGATAACGAATATGATCAAAGTGTATACCATCAACCGGATATCGTTCAATTAAATCGAGTGCAACCTTTATCAAATGCGTATGTACACCCGGTTGTCCCGGATCGAGCCACCATTCATTACCGTATATTTGCGCCCAATGCGGATTCAATGCAAGTATGTGAGGCGGATCTATATCATATGGGATCGGCATGGCACCCCAAACTTTATACATATTAAACCATGCATGGACTTCAATACCTCGTTCGTGAGCATGCTCGATCAGAAATGCAAGCGGATCCCATCCCGGGTCCTGGCCGACCCGACCGGTAAGTTCCCGCGCCCACGGTTCAAAAGAAGACTGATAGAATGTATCTCCCCGTGAGCGTGCCTGAAATAGTATTGCATTAAAGTGTTCCCGTTCAAGCGTATCGATAATTTCAAGTAATGTTCTTTTTTGCTCTTCTTTATTATATGTTTTCGGCCAATCAAGACCGGCAAACGTTGTCAGCCATACTGCACGGAATTCCTCGTTCGGTTCGTTCGCATATCCGGCAAATTGATGGAACAGATAACACAACAGGAAAACAACTTTTAATATCCGCATATATCCTTTTCTATTGTGAACAATTTCCGTATTGACTGTTTAATATAATGTTCATCGGGTGTCTCACCGAATGTTGCATCACCGATTTGGTTGATAAGCGATAAACGCACTACTCCCGATCGCACCTTCTTATCGCTGAACATTGCATTGTATATTTGCTCTTCAGTAAGTGTATCTGGTATTGATGGCGGTGATAACCGTAGTAGAAGCGAACATAACCGCCGGGCATCATCCTGCGGTAACCCGCAGTGATTTACCGATATGTGAACTTCTGCCATCATACCGTACGTAATTGCCTCGCCGTGAGTAAACACTGAATACCCGGTCAACGCTTCAAGAGCATGGCCTATTGTGTGACCGAAGTTTAATATTTCACGATATCCTGACTCACGTTCATCCTGCTCGACGACAGATGCTTTAAGCGCACAGCATCGTTCTATTATAACAGGGAATATGGTGACATCCGGTTGTAATAAACTATCAATATTGACGGTAATGGTATCAAATAAATCTTCATCAAGTATGGCACCATACTTGATTACTTCTGCCATACCACTTCGTAATTCACGTTCCGGCAGCGTTGTTAATGTATGGGTATCGATAAATACAAAGCGCGGCTGATAAAATGCCCCGATGAGGTTTTTACCGTATGGTACATTTACTCCAACTTTTCCGCCCACAGCACTATCTACCTGAGCAAGCAGTGTGGTTGGAATCTGTACAAATGGTACACCCCGGTAATACGTTGCTGCAACAAAACCTGCAAGGTCACCGACAACGCCGCCTCCGAGTGCAATAATCGCAATATCCCGTCCACACCTCAATTCGTGCAACTGGTCATAAACATCACGAACGATCTCGAGCGTTTTACTTTCTTCACCTGCGGGTATCGTGATACTATCGGGACGGAAACCATAATGTGTAAGGCCGGAATGAACATGTGAGGCATACAGTTGCTTCACATTTGTATCGGTTATAATTATTACTCTTTCGGGAAGTTGTAATTCAGATGCCACCGGACCGATGCTGCTCATAATGCCGGTACCGGTGTATACGGGATAACTACGCGCCGACGATCTTTCGTCTACCGGAATTGAAACATACAATTTCGAAATAGATCTGTCCACGCTTACAGTTACTTATATAGTTCGTGAATCGTTGTTATGTAATATTCCGGCTAATGCTTTGAGCACAGATTCCAGAACCGTTTCAACCGGCTGCCGGGTTGTCTCAATAATTATATCAGCTTGCCGGTAATACACTATTCGCTCCTGTAACAGCAAATCAATTCTTTTATGCAATTCCACCTCACTCAGTGAGCGTCCATCCTTCCCCCGTAAAAGCGGTCGGTGCGTGTGTCCCTGAAGCCGTGCTACCAGTTCCTCGGCATCAGTTTTAAGATATACCAGAATCCCATTCCGCTTCAGATCCTGAAGTAGCCCCTCAATGGTTACGGTACCGCCGCCGAGTGCAAAAACCGAACTACTCTCTTCAATGAAACGCTGCAAATACTGCCGCTCGAGCGACCTGAAGTGCGGTTCGCCGGCTACCTGAAAAATTTCTTCTATCGATTGTTCTTCCCGGCTCTCGATCTCTTCGTCGAGATCGACAAAACCAAATCCGAGTGCCTGTGCAAGCACCGGACCGATAGTACTTTTTCCGCTGCCCATAAAGCCGGTCAGGAAGATATGCTTACGTTTCACCTGAACCACTCCGGCAATTAGTATATGAAAATTATTTGAAAGTACGAAAAAGATTGATGAGTTTCAATTTATAAATTAAAATCTAAAAACCATTCCGAGTGTAAAGGAAATACCATCAACATTAATGCGCGACGGAACATCACCTGCCGGCAAATCAAATGTTCTCCCCGCATAGGTTACCGTATCATCCTCGAAACGATTTCGGGTTTCGATATCGGGATCGCGGAATTTCATCTCGAACCGCATGCCAATGTGCGAGTGAAAAAAATAATCAATACCGCTCACGACATGAATTCCCCAATAAACCGATTGTTCAAGTGATTTCGATTGTGCGTCGCCGATCTCATAGGTTCGCCGCCCGAGATAAACACCCGCACCGCCGCCAATATAAAACCGAAGCCGTTCACTGCTAATCGGAATTAAAAAATAACCGCTTAATTCTATGGGTATGATATGATAGCCATCAATAGTCGGTACGAAGTACGCCTCATCTTCCTGTTCGTATCGTGTGATGAAATCATCCGTTTTTGTGAGGTACTCAACGGTTATACCGAGAATTACATTAATCCTTGGAATAGCTAGTCTGACATCTGCACCATAACCGAATATGTGATCGAGTGAATTATACCGGAAACGAGCCACCTCGTCGTCCGCATCTGGAGAAGGAAATAAACGAGAGGAGGAAGTATACAATCCTTTGACGCTGATCGTGCGAGTTTGCTCCTGGGTATATCCATCCATTACACCAAACACCAGGAAGCTCATTATAATAATCGATCTCAGTATAGTATGTATAATCGTCATAGTGTTTCACCGTACCCTGCGTGATAATATGGTATCCTGATACATCATATATAAAATACGTAAATTGTAATTTATATACCACATCCATATATGCCGTCAGCCCGAAGCAGCAAGGAAATTTTGCACAATTTCAAGAAATGAATCCGGTGCATCGGAATGAGTCCAGTGTCCTGCATCCGGTATTGTTTCGATTTTTACATTCTTAAAGAGCTGTTGTATTGTACCGATATCCTCATCAGTGATATACGAGGATTGTCCTCCCTTTATAAATAATGTTGGTTTTACAACAGGTTTATCAATATCCGGTCCCGAAATAATCGACCGGTAATTTTCCCGGATTGCAGCAAGATTGAACTTCCAGCGATAGTGGCCCTTTTCATCCCGGATAATATTTTTCAATATATATTGGCGAACCGCATCGTCAGGTAAATATTTTTTAAGTGCGTTATCTATATCTCTCCGGCGAGCGAATTGTTCCGGATCTATTGCATCAAAAGTTTTAAATAAAAAATCGTGTCTCGGTTTGTAATCCCGCGGCGCCATATCAACGACAATTAATTTCCCGACCATATCGGTGCGTTGTGCGGCAAATTGCATTGCGGCAGTCCCTCCCATCGAGTGACCTATTACATGGGCAGCATCGATGTTTTGCTCATGCATAAAGAGATACAGATCATTGGCCAGATCATCATACGTGTGACTATGGTGGTGCGGTGACCGGCCATGATTCCGTTGATCAACAGCATATACCCGATAGCTATCACTTAATTTCTTACTGATCGTATACCAATTATCGAGCGTACCGAATAATCCGTGTAAAATAATAACCGGACATCCTTCACCATACACTTTAAAATGCAACTGCATACTGAATTATGTTTTGTTTTTTGTGGAAGGCATAAAAAAAATCACGGCACCGGCGTCTATTGTTTTGGGGAGTACATCAGGGGAGTTATCACAGGCTAGAGCACCGGCACCGTGAATTTTAGTAGAACTTAATTTTAAACTTTTAAAGAAGTTCTCCCTTACCCTGTTATTAATGTTGTATACATCTTACGATTTTTATTTGATATCTGCAATAGCTTCGATAATTTTTTCTGAAAAATTTTTACCCAATTTTCCCCAGAATTTGTTCAATTTACCAATATTTTATTGCGAATAACTTTACCGGTTAATTTTGCCAATCAAGTACTTCGTCGATTGAATTATAAGAAATCGGATGATACGTTGGCCGGGCGTCGCGATAAATTTCGTGTGCCATTTCCAGGCCTTCGGGTGTTTCAGCAAGTTTAGAATACAACGGCATCAAAAACTTTCTTCGACCCTGGCTGAGGAGAAATTCTTCCAGCGCCGGATACGCTTCTGCATATTGATGCTCAATAGCATGGAGCAACCATGCGTTAAGTATTTCCGAGTTTTCTGTTTGGGTAAAGGTAAATGTATTATCGAGTTCTACCATTTGATTGTGTGTTAATTCTTCCGGCAGATTCATAAGAAAATGTAACCAGTGATGTGTCGTCCAGTTTTCAACATCTAACTCAGCAGCATCTGTTCCGGTCACCCAGGATTCTATCTCATCTTCTACGCTGGCAAACTCGTCTGAATAAATTACTGGTATATTATCAGGAAGCCCCGTTCCATACACCCATTCATCAAGCATTAATTGTTCTTCAAGGTCGATCTCATCCGGATTCTCTGCAGGAAATTCCCTGATCGGATCTTCTAACACCGACTGACGAAAGTATGTGAGAAAAGCTTCAGAAGTCATAGTCTGAAATGCAAATGTATTAAAGTAATGTACGAGAAACTCATCGAACCGTTCTCTTCCGAGATTGTTTTCAAGCATCTTCAAAAAGAATGCTCCTTTAATATATGCAATTGCGGTCATCCCGTCATCCGGATCGCGGCCGCGTAAATCAAGATGTAAGCGAGTATCAGGATTATCTTCTCCCATCTCTTCTATAGTTGCGACAAGTTCCTGATAATCAAGATGCCATAACATTTCGGCATAATCGCGGCCGTACACCGCCTCCATAATACGATTGGTCATATATGAAGTAAAACCTTCGTTAATCCAGAAGTCGTTCCAGGTTGCCATCGTCACCAAATTTCCTGCCCAGGAATGAGCTAATTCGTGTGCGATGAGCGATAGTAACGACCGATCACCGGCAATGATCGTCGGTGTTACAAAGGTTAGCCGTGCATTTTCCATACCGCCGAACGGAAAACTCGGCGGTAATACCATAATATCATATTGTCCCCATCGATAAGCACCATACATTGATTCCGCTTCAACCATCATATCTTCGGTATCGGCAAACTCCCATGCCGCTTCTTCAAGTATATCAGGTTCTGCATACACCCCTATACGATCGCTGAGTGGACTGTAATCGAAATCGCCAACGGAGAGTGCGAGCAAATACGTCGGAATCGTCTGCGGCATAGTAAATTCATAAATACCGTCGGGACTTCTTTCCTGTTGATTTTCAGCACTCATCACTGCCATCAATCCTTCAGGTACTTCAACGCGTGCGGTATACGTTATTCGGCTTCCGGGTGTATCCTGACAAGGCACCCATGTCCGGGCAAGTATTGCCTGTGATTGTGTGAAGAGAAATGGATGTTCACCACCCATCGTTTGTTCAGGTTCAAGCCATTGTAATGCTGCGGCTTCGGGTGATGTTTGATAATATATATTAACTCTTTCGGTTTCGTGACTTATTGAAATAGTCAGCGGCTGCCCGAGGTAATCAACAAACTCACCGAGCGAAAATTCGGCTAATTCATCTCCATCATCCAAAGTCACCCGTTCGATTGTAAGGTCGCGTGTATCGAGTACCACTTCCTCGGTACCTGTCAGATTATTCAGTTGTAATGATGCACGTCCGAATATAATCTTTTCATCAAAGTTTATTACCATATCGAGATCCATATGCGTGACGACTACATCATCAACGTTAGCAAACGTATGGAAATCAACATCCTGATCGGGAACTTCCTCCGGCGCACATCCTGCTATAAACAATAAAAATACGCTCAGGAGCGCTATACTATTATTTCTGATTGTCATGGTAACTCCTTTTCTTTTGAGTTGCGATTTGTATATATATGCCAAGTTCTTGCTTTGTCGGTACCGGCAACACCGGTTTGATTGCAGTATTTTTTCTGTCGCCTTTATAATATACTCGTTCAAGAAACAAACCTGAAGGCGGAGCGGTTACTTTTGCCGGCCGGTCTGATTGGGTTTGAAAAAAACGCTCGATATCAGCCGGCTGCATTTTTCCCCGCCCAACCTCAACAAGGATACCGACAATCTGTCTTACCATCTTCCAGATAAAATGCGAACCGGTAATTCTGATTACAAGTAAATCACCCGTTGTCTGAAGTGTACATTCATCAATTAAAACCTTCGTCGATTGCTCTTCGGTTTCAATTGCAGTAAACGATTTAAAATCTTTCATACCGACAAAATTTTCGGCGGCTTGTGTCATCGTATCGACATTAAGCGCATCTTTGATCCACCAGACAAACCGTTTACCGAATGCAGTACGCCGTCGTGCGATTTGATATAAATAACTACGGGCAACTGCATCATGGCGCGCGTGAAAATGATCGGGTGCCTTT
>PWXV01000333.1 GCA_003568415.1 Ignavibacteriales bacterium | reverse complement strand
GAGGTAAAGAGCGGTTGATCGATGGTCCGATATCCTTTCGGATAATAGAACCACTGACGCATTGTACCGCGGTCGTAACTCAATGATCCTTCCAGGTTCATCCACTCAAATGGTGCAAAGTTCAACCGGAAGCTTCCCATCATTCTCCGGCGGGATTGTTCAAATTCTCTATTGTGAACTTCGTAAAGCGGATTTTCTTCGAGACTCAGGGGATCAGGCCTGATAACAAACGGTACTTCACCGGGGAAGCGGATATCATCGGTTTGTTCTGTAATATCGACATCGGGTCCGTACTGGAACATTGCAAAAAACAAGCTTCCGGGACCACCGCCATCGGGACGATCATCGAACATATCACGCCACGATGTTGAGTAATACGCATTTGCCGAAAGGGTCAGATCATCGAGCAAACGATGATCGAGGTTTAACCTGAACGACTGGCGATCATAGCCTTGCAATGCGGTAATTACACCGCTCTCTTGTGTATTTGAGAACGATGCCAGGAAATTCGTTCGGGCGGCACGCTGTGCTACCGATATTGTATTGATCATAAAGTTTCCGGGATCGTGGAAGGTATCCAGGTGATCAAACAATGGATCGATATACGGCTTATCCATAAATGTTGTAAAAGCATCACCTGCCACACGCTGACTTCTTCCGACAACCTCGCCTTCTTCATCAATGTACCGGCCTTGAGCGTCGGTGAGATACAGGTGGTGTTGTGCCCGTCCGAGCATATTTTCAATTGAGTTCCAACCGAATTCATTCCGGAGTGTAATCGTTGTTTGATCCATAGCAAGCGATTCACCGCGGCGGGTCTGGATTTGAACAACACCTGCTGCCGCACGGGAACCATATAACGATGCAGCGGCTGCGCCTTTCACAACTTCTATTGATTCAATATCCATTGCATCGATATCTACCATACTTGAACCAAGAATAACACCGTCAACAACGTACAACGGTTCGTTTGATCTCCCGCGAACGTCGATACTTGTCGGTCCGCGAAGCTGAACACGGGCGGCGGTACCGGGCTGACCGGTTGATTGTACAACACGCGCACCTGCCACTTTACCTCGAATTGCCTGTTCAGCAGAAGTATAGGGTACTTCTTCGAGATCTCTTCTTGTAACGAGGTCAACCGAGAACGGTAATCTTTCTCTGAAGGTTGCCCCGACAACTCCGGTTACTACAACATCTTCAAGCCCGAGGACGTCTTCAGCGAGCTCAAAATTGACTGTATGAGTACCGGAGGTTAATGTTAATGTTTGTGTTCTTGCCCGATAGCCGACGAAGCTTGCTACAAGAGCTTCCTCAGCGCCGGTAACTCGGGCTGATGGGACAGTGAGCCGATAACGACCATCGATATTCGTAGCAGTACCTATCGTTGTACCACGAATTATGATGTTAGCTCCCGGCAAGGGATTACCGGTCAATGCACTTGTAACCGTCCCCTCAATTACTGCTTCCTGGGAGTGTAGTTGGGGAGTAAATAACAACCCCAGAAACAGGAATGTCCCTACCACGGCAATTACCGATTTGGTAAGAGTGCCAAAGGTATGCATAGTACCTCCTTACTGTGATGAAATGATGATGGTGACCTACAGATACAGCTTAAAAGTTAAAAAACAATGGGATACCCTGTAGGGAAGGCATAACGATGCGAAAGGCGTACAATTCTATAATAATCGATATCTCTATGTATTTTGATATTATGAGTGCCCGGTCCTTACGTAAAGAAACCCATTCTTATAGTATATGATACCTCCATCGATAAAACTCCCTATACCAAAAAAAATATTTTTTAGAAACAGATAATTATTTTAAATTACGATATAGGTAATTATTGACATCAATTTTGCACTGTATGCGGTTAATTGGGTAGTAATTTGGATATAATACTAAACCACCTTAATTACTTGGTTACTCAAGTGATCTTTTAATACCAATATCCGGTTTATTCAGTTATTTTGAGATATTTAGAGACTCTACATTTTGGAACCACTCAGTGAGCGATTTGCCGTAGTAATAAGTGGGTAGATACATGTAATATAAAAACACCCTAAATGCAAATGAAAATAATATCTGTCTCCTTTAAAAGTAAAGCAATTTAATTATTGGTATGATATGACACTTTTTTGACAAGCATCTCCGATAGAAGTGTAAATATCTCCCTGTCCCTGTTATTGAACCTGAATTCAAGTTCTTTGAGGAATAAATGATGGTGGGATATACTGATACCGTGATATATATATAATTGTCTGCGGAGATAATTCCACAATTTCGGTATTTTTTTGTTCGTGTGACGTGTTTTTTCCTCGTCTGAAACACGGGGAATGGATAGATGCGAACCGATAATACTCAATTTACCTATATAACAATCCTGTCTGATGTATTGCAAACCAGAACGTGACTCTTTAATTATGTTCTGTTCACATAATGATTTAAAATTTTCGCCGGATACAGGAAATATATATACATTTCCGTCAATTTCGATAAATCCAACTATAACACTCCGGCCATCTGTACCCCAGGCAAAATTATCAATATCACAAAAATACGATTTGAGTTCATACTCCAACTCAGGGTTCTCCTTGAGTTTCCTGTAAAACTCCTGCATGCAAGAGTCATAAAGGGCCTCCCGAAAGACGGTATATGCCTTATGCGCGGTTTTCATCGATACCAGCACATAATAGCGGGCACGGTATACCGGTATCCCCAGGGCAAAAAGGTATAACAGGTGAGTAATCTCATATATTGGCACATTAAGCTTGCCAAGGTAGGTCCGTGTGAAATTACCGAAGGTTAAACCGCACTCTTTGCATCGTAATCTCCCGCTGCTCAATGTATAGACTACGTTCGCATTACACCGGATGCAGGTTTTGGTTTTATTTTTCCACCGGAGATCAGAAAAGTATTTTTCACCGTCTGTAAATATGTTCATTACAGACGTTTTTTTAAGGGTCGGCATACGAATTAATTTAAAAAATTAATAAATACGTGTCAAATGGTGAATTCTTTTTAGCAATTTTATGTTAATGATATTGTGATTTAATCAACAGTTTTTTACTTTACCGGTGAGGAGGTGGCAATCACCGTGACAGTACACAGAAAAATAATTTCCGGGCTATTGCAATATGCAGCCATTGCATCTCTTTTAGTAGTACCGGTTTCAGGCACAATCGGTGCCCAAACCGATGAGTACACCTCCGTGACCGGCCGGGTTATCGACCACGAAACCCGAGCTCCGATATTTAACGTCAATATACTTGTTGCAGAGACGCTGACCGGAACTGTTACAGATCAAAACGGCTACTTTACTCTTGAAAATGTTCCGGTCGGAACGCATACGATTCAATTCTCTCATATTAACTACATTCCCTATTCTCACACGCAATTCTTCATACCCGAGAGTACAGACACACTATATATTGAAATGGTCTCCAGACCTATTGAATTAGAACACGTTGAGGTTGTCGATACCATTCCCGGCCGGTTTACCCCGGGCCGCCCGACAGGGTATCATTATACCAGAGAAGATATCGAAGCAACCGCAGCAAATACGTTCGGTCAGCTTATACGGTCACTGGTTCCGCGCTCACGGGTCCGTGAAGACGGCGGCGATCTGTATATTCAATTACAACTCAGAACAACAATTGCGCAACGGTATGAACGAGCACGACCGCCTTACCCGTTGATTATCCTTAACGGTATGCAATTGGGAACCAGCCCCATTGGATTAGCAGCGGTAGCGGCACCCGAACAAATAGAATATTTTGAAGTTATCCGGCCTCCGGATGCTGAAAACTTATATGGCCCTGAAGCTACCCATGGTGCAATTATCATTGAAACAAGAGACCGTACCGGTGAAGAAGAACTACTGAAACCCTGGCAACGAAGAGTCATCATCGGTGGACTGCTCGGATTCATTTTATCGCTTACATTTCTAATCTAATCATTAATTCATCTCCAACTCACCTTCGGTAGCTCTAAACGTGCCGTTTATAAACACGGTTACTACCGAATCTTCTTCCGTGTTTTCGACCAGTGCATCGGCATCGAATTCAAATGATCCGCTAATTTTATTATCGGTGACATCAATTTCTTCAATTGTTACGGTACCCGATACCGATTCAAATTCCCGCACCTCAGGAAACAATTTTATATAGATTGCAAAAAACTGATCGGGTTCTAAATCAGCTACGTTCATATCTTTATCAAACCGGACAATATCATATATCGTTAACTCCCGGAGTGTGACCTCCCGTCCGGTAAATGCAATACCCTGGTTATCAATGGTCATGCGATCGATAAGATTTATACCCACTAAATCTATATTTGTTGCGGGATCGGTGAAATAGGTGTACATTGCATTCCCTGCTAATTCCTCCGATATACCATCGCCGCTGATAAACGCTTCAAATTCACCCGGATCATCGGCCTCAGCTTCTCCGGAAAGTTCGCATCCGGCAAAAAGTAGAGCACCGGAGATTAACCCTATGATAAACCTTATTTTCATTAGCATGCTCTTCCATATATGTGATAAAATAGTATGCCCCGCTCTTTCGGAGCGGGGCATACTAATGTCAGGTTACTGTTATGTTATCTTCTGCTACAGTACTTCGTCTCACTCCTCGAGATTCGGATTTGCATCGAATTCCCGGTCACTAACTACCAGTGAAAATTGCGGGATCTCCGCTCCGCCGGAGTTCTGGTATACGTGATGTTTTACTGGCTCATTTGCAGGATCGAAATAATCCGTGTCACCGTCACGTGCACGCACAACATGAAGGTTCACGTATTCCTGTCCCGGACTTTCTTTCCATCGTCTCAGGTCGGCGAGACGCTTTCCTTCGAGCCACAACTCGATACCGCGTTCCCTCATCAGGATATCCCACGCTTCTTCAATGGTATCGGGTTCATCCAGATCTTCAAGTGAAGGAAGATCGGGATCATCAAAGTGACCACGTGCCTCGTTGATGAAACCGATAGCACCGGCAATATCATTAGCGTGCAG
>PWXV01000301.1 GCA_003568415.1 Ignavibacteriales bacterium | reverse complement strand
TATTGGATCCGTATCCCCGAGTATAGATACATTCAATTCACGACCATCGATATATTCTTCAACAAGGGCGGATTGCTCATAATCCTCAATGATGTGTTCCACACGTTTTAGGAGATCTTCCCTGTTGGTAACCACCGATTCGTTCTCTATGCCGGTGCTTGCATCCTCGCGTGCAGGTTTTACGATGATCGGGTATTTGAGTCCGTGACGTTTGGGTATATTGTTCTTACTGTATTTTTTAAACCGGGGGGTCGGTATGCCGTTCGCCATAAGAATTTGCTTGGTGAGCATTTTGCGCTGGCAGATACCCAGTGTTATTGCCGGAGCGCCGGTGAACGGCACTTTCAGCAATTCGTACATACCAGCTACCTTAAACTCATCCCACGGCGAGTCGTTGAATACTTCAACAAGATTAAAAATAACATCAGGCCTGTTGTGGGTGAGGATCCGGTGAAGTACCGTAAAGCGGTCTTTCAGGTTTACCGCATCAGCCTGATATCCTTGTTCTTCAAGGGTGGCACGCATTGTTTCGATATCTTCCTCGGGGGACGGTACCTTGGTGTCGAAATATGGCTCAAATTCAAGCTTCTCTTCGTCAACGTCTTCATACTCATCGTACGGATACGGTTCGTTATATAGAATCGTAACGTGTTTTTTCTTATTCATCTATTTATACCATTCTAAAATTGTGACATAAAATAATTACGCAAATGTTTTATTAAAATCAAGTTGCATTTATTTAATGAAATCAATAGCTTTAGTAAGCTTTTTATTGAATCAGATTATACTATACAATGGGACTGTACCCTCAACCGAATAAATGGACATGCGGACCGTTCGCATTAAAACACGCACTTGTAATGCTCGGAACGTTTGTTGATGAATTAAAGATTGCACGAATAGCCGGTACGCATTGGTGGTCCGGAACTGACGAAATCAAGCTTGCACGGGCAGCCCGTGCATTCGATTGTGATATGAAGCTCATACGCCGCCGTGATCCGGAGTTCGCCCGTAAAGCATTGCTCGGTTATCTCAAGAAAAATCGTCCGTGTCTCGTATGCGTCGATCAATGGAATCATTGGATTGCCGTAGTGAACGGTGAGCGTGGAAGGTATGGCCGGTACGTTGTTATCGATTCCAAAGCTGCACCGGTCATAAATATCCTTACCTGGCCGCAATTACGGCGGCGTTGGGGATATATCGATAAATATGCCGATGATTCCCGGCCAATTTTTGATTTGCATCCGATTATGCCACGCTTTCGAGTCAAAACAAAAGCATCGTTTTCTGTTGAACGCGCTAGATATTTACGACGGCCTGAGAATGCCGATTTTGCCGTCTACTGGGATGAGTATGTATCGGATTTATTAACGATCTGTCGACCGCGTACTGCCCGGAGTTATGACATTATTTCGATGGGTGAGTTTCTGAGACGGTATGAAGAAATGCTGGTTGACCTTGTCAGTTATTGGCACGGTGCTGTAACAAAGCGAGAGATAATAAAACTACTGGAAAATATGAAATTTGTGATTGATACCTATGGTTTAATAATTCCCCGTGACCGTGAAAAGCGGGCGATCACATCGATTGCGATATTGCTGACTCTGTGGACTGCGGGACGATATGGCGTTGAAGAGTTTTATGGAGGATGATTTCAGCGGCGTACACGTACGCTTCCGAAGCCCGATTCAATTTTTATTATCAGTTTTCCTTCGGCTGTATCAAAGTTTCGTGAAACATATTCATTCCGGTTTACCTGTTCGAAATCATCAGGGACATTTACCGACGAAAAGAGTCGTTGTTCGGCAAAAAGTTTTGCTCCTATGTGGTCGGGAATAATAAGTGTCACGGCACCGATCCCGAGCTCTACATCCACGTTTGCTTGGTGTCGTAAATCACCGTCGAAATCAAGTGTGTATGCACCAACACCACCTTCAAATTTCAAAGACCCGAAATTAGCATTCCCGAAATTTTCACCGGTGAATCTGCTGACTCCCGATTCAATGTGTATATTTTCGATAAAACCTGTATTTGGTTCATCAAATCGGACGGTTATTCTACTGGCTCCGGCCGATAAGTTCAAATGATTGAGATGCATCCCGGTAAAATCAAACGTACCGCGTCCTGCACCCATTTCAATATCAAATCGTGATGGGACATCGTTATTGAATTGTAAATCCCACGTTCCGGCATCTCCGCTGCCAAAACCCCAGGTGCGTCGTTGCCTGTCTTTGGGTTCGAGCAATAGACCGAGTATTCCGGTACGATTGTCAAGCCGGTAATTAATTTCAGTTTTCATATCCAATGACGGTTCGGTAAGCATATCGGCAATTAATATTTTGTCCAGGGCACCACCTGAGATATTAACGGTTCCGAATGCGGCCTCAAGTCGGACATGTACCACATTTTCATCACTTACCGGAATTTCTTTGTGGAATTTCGATTGCCCATAAAGACCTTGAAATAGAAATATTCCGGTTAACAGGAAAACATTTAATAATTTAGCCATATAAATATATTTTGCAATAGTATTTTATTCGTTTATATGCCCCGTCAGACATATTACACCTATTAATATATACGAATAAAAAGGAAATGAGTTACACTAAAATTAATAGTCGCGTATCTTTTTTCTTAAATATTTGTAAAGAAGTTCGCGCCCTCTGAATATATGGGCCTTTACCGTGCCAAGGGGGAGGTCGAGTAATTCGGCAATTTCCTCATAGTTTTTCTCCTCAAGATGCCGCAGCATTATCACATTCCGGTATTTTTCAGGCAATGCGTCGATTGCCTTGCTGACAAGCTGGCTGCGCTGGTCGGAAATTATCTCCTTGTCGGCAACATAGGTGGTATCGGGTAAATCATAGCCATAATCATCTCCATCCGGATCCATCGATTGATCTATGGAGTAGGTTTGTAGTTTTTTCTTCCGGAGGTAGTCTATACAGGTATTGGAAGCAATTTTATATAACCAGGTAGAGAAGGCATAATGATGATTGAAGGATTTCAACGATCCGAATGCTTTTACAAAGGTTTCCTGTGTCAGATCATGTACTTCGGTTTTATCGCTGATCATACGCGATATGAGATGGTAAATAGCAGGTCGGTATTTATCCATTAAACGGCTGAATGCTTCCTCGTCACCGCTAATTGCCTGACGTATGAGTTTAGAATCCTCTATCCGTGATTCGGAGCGCTTTATAGCGCCTGCCTCTCCGGATACTTTGTCTTGCGATATTTGTTTTTTGCTCATAGATTTGATCAATGTATAATCTATCAAAAGTAAACAAATTTGCTCAATTCTTCAAATAATTGATTTATTAAAACAAAATATGTAATTTAATTTGTATGTTTATAACTTTTGAAGGTCTTGATTCGTCAGGGAAGTCAACTCAGGCAGAGTTAACGTCCCGGAAATTAACCGATTCCGGTGAAAAAGTGGTTTTTTTACGGGAACCGGGAGGAACCCGGCTCGGTGAGCAAATACGGTCTATCTTGCTTGATGTTAACAGTAACATTGAACCGGTTGCTGAGGTTTTTTTATTTTCTGCTGCCAGGGCTCAACTCGTACGGGAGGTTATACAACCGTCTCTTGCACGGGGTGAGATTGTCATATGTGACCGGTTTGTCGATTCGACAACAACTTATCAGGGATATGGAAGAGGAATTCCGCCCGGAGATATTAGAGCCATTAACCGATTAGCTATCGATGATATTTTACCGGATCTTACGTTTTTTATTGATATTTCACTCGATGAAATAGAAAAACGCCAGCGTAATGCGGGCAAAATAATCGACAGGATGGAGCGCTCCGGGCGTAAATTTTTTGAGCGTACGCGGAATGGATATTTTGAACTTTCACGCACCGAAAAACGGTTACACATAATAAATGGTGAGCGATCACCACAGAAAATTTTTAATGAAATTTGGTTAATTATTCAGCAAGAAGTCCATAGGACGTCGGTCGAGTAACGGGCTTGGCGGCGTTCAGAGTCAGAGGAGGGTAAAATGAATTTCAGATATTGTAGACGTTGCATTTTTTCGGTAACGTTGCTTGCATTATTATTCCTTATTTCCACACAGAGCTTTGCCGATGATGAGCGGTATTTAAAGATCAACCGGTCGATTGAGCTCTTCGGGCGGGTTTATCAGGAAATAGTGAATAATTACGTCGACGATATTGATCCTGAAAAATTTATGCGTGCGGGTATTGACGGTATGCTGGATGCCCTTGATCCGTATACAGTTTATATCGATGAACGGGGTAGAGACGAAGTCGATCTCTTGACGACCGGCAGATACGGTGGTGTGGGATTATCAATCGGCAGAAGAAACGGACACGTTGCCGTAACGTCGCTAACCGAAGGCTATGTGGCTGAAAAGGAAGGATTAATGATCGGTGACCGTATAACCGCAGTTGATGGAATTTCCGTTAATGATAAATCATTAGCCGATATACGCTCGGCTGTTCGGGGTGAACCGGGCTCGGAAGTTACTATTACCGTTGAACGCGAATCCTACGATAAACCGCTGGCATTTACTCTCACCCGCGAATCGATACGTGTGGAAAACGTCCGGTATGCTGACTTTATTGACGATGGCATAGTATATGTCAAGCTTGCTCGATTCTCACGTGGGGCAGGTGGAGAAACACGACAAACGCTCCGGGATCTACAGCGACAGAATACTATCAACGGTGTAATTCTGGATCTCCGCGATAATTCCGGCGGATTGCTCGATGCTGCAGTAGAGGTGACGAACATATTTGTCCCCCGCGGAACTTTGATCGTATCAACCCGTGGGCGTACATCGGATTCTGTTCGGAGATACGTCGCTTCGCAGGAGCCTGTACTTCCTGATGTACCGCTCGTGGTATTGATAAACGAGAATAGCGCAAGTGCCAGTGAGATTGTTGCCGGTGCGATACAGGATAAAGATCGTGGTGTTCTGGTTGGAACCCGATCGTTCGGAAAAGGTCTGGTACAAACAGTTGCAAATCTCCGGTCGGACGCGCAGTTAAAGATCACTACATCACGCTATTATACACCGAGTGGAAGAAGTATTCAGACATCCGATTATCTCGATAAAGCACCGGAAGGTTTGTTTTATATCGACGATGATAGTTTGCGGGCTGAATACAAAACCTCAGCCGGCAGATTGGTACAGGAGGGGAAAGGAATCGCACCCGACACCGTAATTACTCTGCCGGAAAGAAGCCGGTATCTTGAGCAACTTGAAGATAAAGCAATGATATTTAGTTTTGCAACCAAATTCATCCATACACAAGCTAACAAGGATGCGGAACCAATCGTTGATGATGGATTGCTTGACAGTTTCAAAGAATTTCTGCAGGAACGGGAATTTACGTATCAGGGAACAAGTGAAAAGAAGCTCGAAGACTTACGTGAGATAGCTAAGATTGAAAACTATTCGGAGAAATTTTTTAAAGATTTAGATGAGATCCAAGTATATATCACCGAGGATAAGCAGCATGCATTTACCCGGCATCGCGATGAAATCCAACGTGAGCTGATAACCGAGTTTGCATTGCGCTATTCCGGTGAACGGGGTAAAATTAAAAAAGAATTAGAATACGATAAACAATTTATAGTTGCTGTAGACTTGCTGAAAGATAAACCATTGTATCAACATCAGCTCACTACAGTCGATTAGCAAACAACTGGATGGATATCTCCGTATTACTTATTCTCATAGCTGTCGGCTGTGTTATGGGTTTTACCGCCGGCTTCTTCGGAGTCGGCGGTGGTATTGTGCTGGTTCCGATGTTGCTGCTTGTCTATGCTCACATTGATGTCGATATATCCATTCGTGCCCATATAGCTTTCGGTACAAGTCTTTTTGTATCCACCTTTACCTCTCTCTCGAGTTCATACCGGCATTATAAAAATCGAAATGTTATATTTCAGGCGGTATTTATTCTTGCAATTACCAGCGTGATAACAGCCCTGTTCGGTTCATGGATTGCCGATCAGTTAACGAGTAGCGCTTTACGACGAATTTTCTCACTGGTAATTTTCTTTGCAGGTCTGCGACTTGCTACTCAGGCAAATGAGAAAGGTAATGAGCGTGTTGCGCGTCTATCGAAGCCGGGTTTGTTTGGAATCGGTACCTTCACGGGATTCGTCTCATCGCTTGCCGGGGTTGGCGGGGGTGTTTTTTCGATACCTATGATGTATCAGTTTCTCAATTTTCCCATAAAAAAAGCGATCGGTACTTCGAGCACGGTAATCGTCTTTACAACATTATTTGCATCGATCGGGTATATGCTTAACGGATGGGGAAGGCCCGATCTTCCAGATTTGACCATCGGGTACGTGCATTACGGTGCGGCAATTCCGGTTATGTTGACTGCTATATTGTTCAGTCAACTGGGAGCGATCGTGACGCATAAGACGGAGGTGAACAGGCTGCGTAGAATTTTCGGCAGCTTTCTTGTACTGGTGGGAGTGTATATATTTTTTACATCTTAAACTTTCTCTTCTATTTTCTCCCGTATCATTCCGGCAACATATTTAAGATCGTCATTGCGATGAACAAAATCTAGATTTATATTTTCAATGATAAGCAGAGGACCGAGCTTATAGTTTTCGATCCATCGTTCGTAGTGGCGATTTAACTGTTCGAGATACTCGCGCGGGATCGATTGTTCATACGAACGTCCCCGGCGTGCAATTTGACGCAGCAATGTATCGATCGGACATTTTAGATAAATCATCAGGTCAGGCGGCTTCAGGTAGTAGGACATCGTGTAAAATAGTGACCGGTAGTTTTGATAATCGCGGTCATCCATTTTCCCGATTTCAAAAAGATTACGCGCAAAGATCTCAACGTCCTCGTAAATCGAACGGTCCTGGATTACCGAATTTTCAGATTCGACAATTTCCTTGTGCGTTTGAAACCGTTTCGATAGAAAATAAACCTGCAGGTGAAACGCCCAACGTTTCATATCTGCATAGAAGTCAGGCAGATACGGGTTATCGTCGACGGATTCGTAGTAAGCCTTCCATCCAAAAAGTTCACTTAATTTCTGAGTTAATGATGATTTACCGGAGCCGATATTTCCCGCAATACAGAAGAATAATTTTTTATCAGGTGGAGGGAATGTCATAGTTCAGATAACCCGCTCATATTCAGATATGTCGTACCGCCAGACTTTTTCGCCGCAGAAACGGGTGCCTTCCGGACAGATCGGACGCTGATGACCGAGATCGCGTATTGTGCAGGGGGGGAGCAGGTATTTGCCGATTTGCGGATTTACCTCCCGAATTTGCTGGGCTTCATCAAGCGATGCGCGCCAGATTTCTTCCTGTGCATTGTAACACAACCGCATGGCGTGTTTATGATGAAGGTTAAGCAAATCAGCAGATTCGGTAAATCGTACAGAGACTGCATTTGGCAGTACATATGATGCCTCATCCTCCGATAATCCGAGCTGGATAAGTTTCCCGATGTTCTCCCACGTGCGATTCATTGTTTCACGGTACAGTGCAAGTGCTTTCTCGTCTTCAGTTATAATTGCCGGGGTAATATAATCGGGCTCGTCGGTAAGCTGTTTCGATAAAATTGGTCTCGAACCGGGTGTCATGCGGTGACGCTGATCCTGCGAATCGGCAGTGTGACTCAGCTTTTTCCTGAAGGTATAATGCACATGATACATCGCGCGCGATAATTTCGAATGTGTGGTCAGAACGAGTGATTCTCCGAGTAACGTATTTTTTTCGGGATGGAGAACCATATCGATTGCATCATTATCGGGTACCATCGATTCGGGGAGTCCGTATACCTCGCGTACGGCCGATGCAAGAACTTTTTCGCCGTTCACTTTATAGTCGATGAGTTTTGAAACTCTGCCAAGTAATGATTCATCGAACTCCCGGATAAATTCTTTCCGGTAATCTGAACCGTTCTGGCTGTTGTGTGAAAATTCGAGAAAGAATTTTCCTTCGGGTGTCTGCTCGATCGGTATCGGCTCTTCCAGTATCGACTTATAGTTCGGATCATGCCGCAGCAGTTCATCGACCATTTTTTGTATAATTATTCGCTGCTCAAGCGGTGCATCGTACTGCTCGACAAGCCGGTAATACCGCAGAAGGGTCACTGCGCTTATCGTATGATACAAATAAGCGAACGTAGCAAGCGGCATTACATAGCGTGCAACTTCCTGACACTTTTTGGTGATGTCTTTTCCATACTTATCGGGATAATTTTCCCGTGCCGGAAAGCGGTTGAAATAATGGTTTGCCGTCACATCGTGTAAAAGATCGATAAGCTTAAAGTAAGCTTCGGTTTGCATTTCGATGGTTTGTTTATAAAGTGCAAGTGCTTCGCCGGTTATCGGGGGAATGTAGTAACCGTCCTTTTTGATTTTTACATACCGCTGGCTCACCTGTTCTGAATTATAGAACGGATGACTGTGCAGAAACGACCAGATGAATTGCCGTGAAACATTTGAGAGGGTAAACTGAAAATATGCATGCTGGTATGTTGTGTGATGTCCCGCCTCGTAAATACTTTTTGCCAAAGGCTGCCAGCGCTCGAGGGGTTTGATATCAGCATCTTTTATTATCCCCTTGCTTGAGTAACAGGTCCTCGCCGTGGCAATGACGTTTTTGAACGGTGACGGAAACGCTTTCTCGATTGCTATTTGCGGTTCGGGGGATATGGTTTCAGGCATAAACTACGCTCAATTATTTTGTCTCCTCATTACTATTATCATCTTCGGATTCCGGACCGATTTCTTTGTAATCGCTATACGGGATGTCGTCTATTCCCGACGCTCTGTTTATACGTATATTCGTACGCGGTCTCGGTTGGGAGGGTTGTTGCCGGGCACCGAACAAGCTTCTATAAATGGCGGATGTTATTCCGGCCACGACGAGTGCTGCCAGAATAATACCGAATAAAACCATTCCCACCGATACCACAACGATGAGTACCAGTATACCTAATAATCCCGGCAGTATGAGTCCGGGCGGAAATCTGAATTGATAATGCTTCATATTACGTTACTCTTTTTATAACGACCAATGTCTTGTCGTCGGAATATTTTCCGTTTGCAGAGAACGACAGTACGTCGTCGAGAATTAGTTGTACAATGTCTTTCGGCCGGCGATCCTTATTGTTGATTACAAGTTTTTCCAGTCGCTCCTCACCATAAAAATCACCGGCACTTGTGGTTGCCTCGGTAATGCCGTCGCTGTATAAAACAAGAATATCGCCCTTTTTAATATTGATGTTTTCCACAACATAGTGCTGTTCGGGAGTCAGACCGAGTACCCCGCCCGTACTATCGAGATAGTGTACGACATCTTTTTCGGAATCGTAGTAGATCGGGCTGTTATGTCCGGCATTCACGTAGAGACACAAGCCACTCTGGTTATCAAACAATTCTGCATAAAAGAGAGTTGCAAATCGTTCGTCAGGGAATACCCTTGTAATCATTTTGTTGAGCGTTGATATATAGGCCGAGGTTTTAATCTGGTGTGAGGCTCCGAGCCGGAGAGCGCCTGAAATATAGAGCGCCTGCACCGCTGCAGATATGCCTTTGCCGGCCACATCACCCACAAGCACACCGAGCTGCCGTGTCTCATCACCGATTTCAACATAATCAAAGAAATCGCCGCAAACATGGGTCTCGGCGATGGTACTGCCGTATATCTCGTAATTGCTGAATTTATATTCATGCTGCGGGAGTATGCTCGTCTGTATTTCACGGGCACGTTTTAGCTCGAGCTGTATCGCCTCGCTTTCCTGTTGCATGCGCTGACTTTTGAGGAAAGAAGAAACTGCAGCGCTGATTATATTCAGTGTGTCGAGCAGTTCTTCATCCATTTTGTCGGAGTTGAAAGCGAGTATATACGGATATAACGGTTCTCCGTTGAGCTTGTATTTTTCACCGACTCCCGTTGCGGCGTAATGTTTGATTCCGATTGCCCGTAATCGATCGTGCGTTTCAATACCCATAACCGAACGGTGGTTGGCGATCTCGTGAAAAAGCGGATATTCACTAACCTTGAGGGAAAAATCATCCTCGAGACGTTCGATATCGCCTATCTGGCGGGTTAGCTTATATGAGTCAGATCCCGGATCAAGTTGCCAGATTCGTGCACCGGTAATATCTATTTCTTCGCTATTAATTATTTCTCTGATAATCTTTTCGAACAGCTCTTCTTCAGAGGAATAATTCCCGGGCGTGATTTTCTCAATTGTTCTGTATAGTTTTCGTTGGTTCATTTCTCGTTACTTCAGTAAAGCGGTATTCATAAGTGTATAAACTATATAGTATACAAATCATTACCCCGAAAGTCAATTCAGGATATTTTACGAATGGTTACGATACCGACGTAAAAACTAACTGCAAGAAACCCGATGAAGTACAGGGATTGCACAAGTACCTGCGACAGATCTCCGATGCCAATGGTGAAATAGCGGAGAAAATCCGCCTGCCAGGTGACCGGATTGAGTAATGCGGTGGTCCTCAGCCACGATGGGAGAAGATCGAGGGGGTAAAACAAGCTGGAGGCAAACAACATGATAAAATATAACAGATTGATTATCGTATTGTACATATCATTTCGTCTGATACGAAGCGCAAAAATCATCAGAAAAAAGAACCATCCCGCTGTGCCGACGATAATACCGATAAATACTACCGGTAAATAAACAAACAAAATAGTGATACCAAGCAGCCACGAGCCGAGTCCGAGTGCGATGACTGCCGCAACGGTAGATATGAAGCAATTGAAAAGTACTTTCCCGAGCAAAAATTCACCTCGGGTCATGGGGTAGGTGAGCTGTTCATAGAATATTCCGTTATCTCTGTCCATGAAAAAACCGTACGATGTGTTCATGCCGATCCCGAAACTTGTCATCGCAAGTATCCCGCCGAGGAAGAATTCATTGTACGGGATGAGTTGCCCTTCCATCATAATTCCGTCGGCGAGTGCCCGGTCAAATCCGATTCCGAAAATGAGAAGATATATCAATGGCATGAACAGGTCGAAGAACAGCCATGTCAGGCTGGTTATTCGTAAAAGATATTCACGGTATACAACGGCGAAAATCGATTTCATGCTCTTTCCTCGCTCGTTTGTGAGAGGAGATCTATAAAAACGTCCTCGAGATCTGCCGAGTGAACTTCAAAATGTACCAATCCATAGGATCTGTTGAGTTCCTGTATAATTTTCAGTATCTCTTGATGGGTTCGCTGCAGGGTGATATCGATTAATGTGTTATTGAATTTAAAGTGGAGTGGATTGAGTTGTTTAAGATACTCTCTTAATTCGTTGCCGGTGGTCTTAAAAGTTAATTGCATTGAATACGCGGGTGTGCCGAGTCGTTTAATTGCCGGAACATCACCTTCGGCAATAATATTGCCTTCATTAATGATTACAAGCCGGTCACAGAGTTCTTCGGCTTCATCGAGCACATGGGTTGTCAGAATTATCGTTGTTCCCTGTGATGCCTGCTGCTGTATTGCCTGGAGTGTTGTGCGGCGGTTGATTGGATCGAGACCGGTGGTGGCTTCATCAAGGAAGATAACCGGTTTACCGCTCAGAAAGGCTTTGGCAACCTGAAGCCGTCTGCGCATACCGCCGCTGAGATCGATTGCGTGTGTATGCCGATCGTCATACAGTCCAAATTGATCAAGTACAGCGGTAATACGTTTATTCGCCTCCTTGCGCGGTATATGGTGAAATTGTGCATATGTGCGCAAGTTATTCAGCACACTCATAAACTGCTCGAATGCATTTTGCTGTAACACCACAGCGAGCGATTTCCTTGTCTCGAGTGGTTGCTCGATACAATTAAAACCGTTCACATATGCTTTACCCGATGTCGGTGGTGTGAGGGTGGTTAACACCTTGATTGTGGTAGATTTCCCTGCTCCATTTGGTCCGAGCAATCCGAATATAGTTCCGCACTCAACAGTAAATGAAATGCCATTGACAGCATGTACCGGTGGTTTCCTCCGCGGTGTGTAGATCTTTGTGAGGTCTTCTACGTATATTGCCTGGCTATTTTTCATCATTACAGAATATACAAAATAATGCCAAAAAATTGCATTAAATCGACAGCATTCTTATTTTATATCGATGAAATATATAAATACCGATGCACTCGTTGATGACTTTTGTACTCTTGCCAGAATTGAAGGCACCTCGCTAAAAGAAAAAAAAGTCGCAGAATACATAAAGCAGCAACTCGAACCGCTCAATATCCGTGTTCTTGAACAGCCAATTTCCGGGGTCAAAAGTAACGCAGGGAATCTCTTTTGCATTCCCGAAGAATCCGATACCGGTAAACCGGTCACGGTATTAGCTGCTCATATGGATACCGTCCGTTCTACCCGTAACCTAAACCCGGTTATCAAAGACGGTGTAATAACTTCCGACGGTACTTCAATACTTGGCGCCGATAACCGTGCGGGTGTTACGGCATTATTGTATATGCTCAAAGCCGCACGGGAAAAAGACCTGCGATTACATAATATCGTTGTTTTGTTCACAGTTGCAGAGGAAATCGGCATGGTTGGGGCACGAAATCTCGATCTGTCGGTACTGCCGTCCATTGAGCGGGTTTTTGTTTTTGATTGTTCGCGACGGCCGGGTATATTTATCCAGCATTGCTACGGGTGTTTAAAGTTTTATGTCACCGTCCATGGCAGACCGGCACACGCCGGGGTTGCGCCTGAGAAGGGTGTCAATGCAATTGCCATTACAGCGGAGATAATTAATAAATTAGGACAGGGTCGGCTCGACGATGATGCCACGTTAAATATCGGAACGATTCACGGAGGTGAAGCTACCAATGTTGTCTCATATAACGTGGAATTCGATGGTGAAATACGCGGTCCGTCAATGGAAGTAATCGAGTACCACTTTGATCGATTACAGAAAATAGCAAAAGAAACTGCCGCCCGGTATGGAGGAGAAGTTGAAATAAACACCTCGCTTGCTTTTGCTCCGTTTTTTATCGATCCTTCGAGCGATCATTACAAGAAGGCAGAGAATATCATCCGCAAAGCCGACCTGAATCCAGATCCGATCCGGTATACAGGAGGAAGCGATGCAAACGCCTTCAATGCACAGGGAATACCGGCAGTAAATTTCGGTATCGGAGCACAGCAACCGCACAGTAACGAGGAATTTATTTATATCGAAGATCTTGTCAAAACCACGGAGCTTGTATTTTATGCTGCCATTCCGGAATCAGTCATAGATAAGGATACAACAGGTGAAGAAACAAAAGTTTAAGGTACCGAACACACTTGTATTGATTTTTTGCGTTGCCATTGTTACTACCATTCTTACGTGGATAATACCCGGCGGTGAGTATGCATATGAAGAAAAAGAGGGGAGAGAGGTGGCTGTTCCGGGATCGTTCGAATATACCGAGCGAAATCCACAGGGGATAGGTGCACTTCTTATGGCACCTGCCCGGGGTATTAATGATGTATCGTATATCATAGGTTTTGTTCTCATTATTGGCGGTGTATTTTCGATTATACAGAAGACCGGTGCCATTACATCGGTTATTAACGCCATTGCATCGGCACACACACGGAGTCCTTTTATGCGGAAGATGATGATACCGATCGTGATGCTGGTGTTCAGTCTCGGGGGGGCGACCTTCGGGATGAGCGAGGAGGTCATTCCGTTTGTGCTGATTTTTATACCGCTTGCACGGAAGCTTGGGTATGACTCTATTACCGGTGTTGCGATGTGTTATGTTGCAGCGCATATCGGTTTCGCAGCCGCGTTTCTGAATCCCTTTACAGTCGGTATTGCACACGGTATTGCAGAATTACCGACGTTCTCCGGTATGGAATACCGTATCGTTATCTGGTTTTTCCTGACGGTAGTCGGAATTCTGTTGATTATGCGGTATGCACAGAAGGTTAAAAATAATCCCGAATCCAGTTTAGTATATGAATTCGATAAGGAAAAATGGCCCGTCACCGATAATGATATTGTCACTAATGAAACTATGACCGGAAGAAAAAAATGGGTGCTGTATGTACTCGGTGCGATGCTGGTGGGATTGGTTGTCGGCGTTACTCAATACGATTGGTATATTACCGAAATGGCAGCATTATTTCTGGGTGTTGGAATTGTGGCCGGCTTTATCGGAAGGCTGGGTGTGAATCAGCTTGCTGAATCTTTTATCAAGGGAGCAAGCGATCTGGTCGGACCCGCTTTGATGATCGGATTTGCACGCGGTATACTTATTATTGCACAGGACGGTCATATCATCGATACCATACTTAATTGGTTGGCACAGATTATTGCATTCGGTCATCCGATATTCTCAGCGCAGATGATGTTTATTACCCAGGCCTTTGTGAATTTCTTTGTACCCTCCGGGAGCGGACAGGCAGCGTTGACGATTCCAATCATGGCACCTTTGAGCGATCTTGTCGGCGTTACACGGCAAACGGCGGTACTGGCTTTTCAAATGGGTGACGGATTTACAAATATGATCGTCCCCACCGCACCGGTTTTAATGGGTGTACTCGGATTATCAAAGATACCATGGGATGTATGGGCACGATGGATATTACCGTATCAGGTAATCTTTTTCATTTTGGGTTTATTATTATTAATACCCCCGGTTTTATTTTCGTGGGGACCGTTCTAAATTTTTTACCTTATTCACATAAGGAACTACTACCATGGGTACATCAATAAGGAAATGGAGACGACGCGATTTCCTGCGTACAGGTGTGCAGGCGGTTGCAGGCAGTGTCATCGGATTAAAAGTGAGTACACCCGTGCTTGGCGCCCCGGCAATTATCACCAATTCTTTTACTCCGGTTGCAATATCGAGCCGTAACGGCATGGCTGCAACAGCAAAGGCAATTGAGATAGTAGAGAACGGCGGCGACTGCCTCGATGCTGCAGTGGCCGGAGTGAAAATTCAGGAAGACGATCCGGAAGATACCTCGGTTGGTTATGGCGGATTGCCCAATGAGCGGGGTGTCGTGCAGCTGGATGCTTCGGTAATGCATGGTGAAACCCACCGTGCCGGAGCCGTGGGAGCACTGGAAAATATCAGATATCCCTCGGAGGTCGCAAAGCTTGTGATGGAGCGGACAAATCGCGTCCTCCTGGTTGGAAAGGGGGCGCTTGAGTTTGCACGCATGTACGGATTTAAAGAAGAGAACCTCCTTACCGAACGAGCACGGGAACTCTGGCAGTACTGGATTGAAAATCGAAGCAAGTTTGACGATTATATGACACCGAAAGAGGATATCGAGAACATACCGCCGCAGTTACGTCACTATATTGAGAACGGCGGTACCATTAACCTCAATGTGCTTGATACCCATGGCAATCTCGGCGGATGCACGACCACAAGCGGGTTGTCATTTAAGATTCCCGGACGCGTGGGCGACTCGCCGATCATCGGTGCGGGGTTGTATGTCGACAACGAGTTCGGTGCAGCCGGTTCGACCGGCCGGGGGGAGGCTAATCTGCAAACCTGCGCAAGCTTTTTGGTCGTTGAGGAGATGGGACGTGGTAAATCACCGACCGATGCGTGTATTGAAGTGTGCAGACGTGTGGTTGAACGGTCGAAAGTTGAATACCTGTGGCGGAATGATATACCCGCGTTTAATGTTAATTTTTATGCTATCAATACAAAAGGAGATTTCGGATGTGCGTCAATATTAAGCGGGACCGAATTTACCGTGAACGACGGTAACGGTTCCCGTTATGTAGATGCTGCGTATTTGTATGAACGGAAATAACCGAGAAAGAGAGGAAGAGAATGGTAAGAATAGTAAGTTATCTGATCGGAATCTGGGTAGTTGTGGGTTTAACCGGTTGTTCGGACTTTTTATCGGTGGACGATGAACCGCCCGTGCAGATTAATTTCTCAGAGATTATGTACTTCCCGGACGATACGCTCGATTTCACAATTCGTAATAATACAGGTGAAACGATATTGCTTGATGGCTGTAACCCTGATATCAGGTATACATTTGAGATATTCGAAGAGGGAGTGTGGATACCCTACACCACTATAAACTACGGTGAATGTCCCGAAGAACGGACGCCGTGGGTGTCACTGGATCCGGGAGATGAATTGGTTGAGGAAGTTGATCTTGAAGCCGCAGAAATTGAACCGGGTTTCTACCGTGTCGCTCTGCAGTACCGGCACGAGGACGATACCGGGCTGATTGAAGTGCATTCGGATGGAATAACCGTAACCGATGGAGAGACGTTTTAAGTAAGTCACATGCGGCGGCATTTTGTCATAATTTCTGCTGCCAGCAACGAACATACCCCTGATACATAGTATAAGAACGGAAGCCTGCGGTAAATTAACACAGAGGTCCGGGGAGAAAATGTTGAAATAAAATGTTACTTTCTCTATCAACTAATACTTTATACCTATAAACTTGCCGATAAATCCAAGCACTCTGACTGCAAAATCCGGAGGTTTAACTGCTATGATATCATTTCTATAATTGTTCATTAGAACACCGATATGTAGCATAGCATTAAAGTTCATGGTAAATTCTTTCGCTTTGTTTTTCGTTACTTTATTCAACACTTTAACAACATCTTCAAAATATTCCTCCATTTTCAATGCCGGTTGATGAGTGTTATAAACTTCAACAGTAGTATCCGTTGGATTCCGGAAAGTATGTGCCACTCCTTTTGGAACAGTCAGATTGTCTCCCTTCTTTGCGGTCAGCCATTTGTCTTTTACAAAAAACTCCATCTCACCTTCCAGTATTTCATATGTTTCGATAGCATAGGGGTGAATATGAACAAAAGGACCTTTCATATTACAGCCGGGCAATAGTTCCCAGTGTAAATCCAAAGATTCTCCATTTGTATCGGCCCCGGTTTTTAGCACAGTAAATTTCATGCCCAGGGGCGTCAGATCCAGTATTTTATTATTATTTGTCATGGTAATGTTTTTTGTAATTATGATTTGATCTGTTATTACGATTCATATATCATTTTTTTAGTCATTCCGCCGTCAATAACTAAATTCGCACCCGTTATAAAATCGTTATCGTCGCTCGTTAGATAAAGACATGCCCTGGCTATGTCTTCAGGTTTCCCGACCCTTCCCGACAGGTGCTGTGTGTGATCGATTTTCCGTAGTTGACTATAGTTTTCTGTTTCAATCCAACCGGGACTTATTGCATTTACCTGAATACCGTCGGCTGCAAGGGATACTGCGAGGGCGTGGGTTAAGGCAATGATTCCTCCCTTTGATGCAGCATATGCCTCAGAACCTGGCTCGGACATAAATGCTCTTGTAGAGGCAATATTGACAATAGAACCTCTTTTATATTTTTTCATGACCTTCGCAGCCTCTCTCGAACAAATGAATGCACTTCTAAGATTTGTATTTATAATATTATCCCATTCCTCAATTAAAAGTTCATAGGGAGATTTAAACGCCGAAATTCCGGCATTGTTTATTAAAATATGAATAGTACCGTACTTTTCCTCGGTCTTTTTTACGAGGGAGTCAACATCGGAAGGATTACTGACATCAGTTGGGTGGAAGAATGCATCGCCGCCGGAAGTATGTATATGATGAAGCGTCTCTTCACCCGACTCCTGTTCCTTTTCCGCAATGACAACTTTCGCACTAGCTAACGCATATTTCAGGGCAATCGAACGTCCGATCCCTCTTCCTGCGCCTGTTATGATGACTACTTTGTCTTTAAAGTTCATATATAACCTCTAAAAATGAATTAATCTTATTTTCACATTGGCTTCAAATTTCTATTAAGTCTGTCAATAATCTTTTCTAGCCGGGCTTGACGGGTTTTGTCAGATTTGGTATCAAGATAAAATCCGGTATATGTACGCTGTACCGAATGCGACATAGCCAGCAGATTGGTATAAGCATGCTCATACGGCTGAATGATTTCCTTAAACATCTGTGTTTGGTCATCATTAAACCCTTTTCCCTAAGAGTTTGTGCCAGCTTTTTGTTTTTAACAGACCATTTGCTTGTAGGTCTACGTCGTGCAAAATACTTTTTGTAAGTATTATCGTCAAGGGATTGCATTTGTCCGTCTATCCATCCGTGACAAAGCGCCTCTTCCAATGCATCGCCAGCAGAGAGTGTAACATATTTCCCTTTTTTACTAAAGAGTAACCATATGCCATCGCTCTCTGTCCCATACTTGCCAAGCCATTCCCGGAAGGCCTGTCTATCAGCGAATGTCAATATTTTATCCATAAGCAATCTAAAAGGTGTGACAGTGTAATTAATCAATAGAAGGTTTAGTCAACGACCAATGGCTGTGGATGATTTTCCACCCGTTATTTTCTTCAAGCCTATACACTTCGGTGCAATTCTCTTTCCAGAGCGTTTCACCTGAGTATGAGTGCAGATTGTAGGTCAGGACTGCCATTGTATCGGTTTGTTGTACAACGGGATTTATCATTTCGAATTTATCCATTTTTACCTTTCCACGCATGCTTTCATACATCTCTTTTATCTTGTCCCAACCGTCAAGCCGCCTTTCATGGGCGGGGTCGAAATAAGTAAAGTCCTTCGAATAAAGTTCGAGATAGGGAGAGGGATTACCATTGTGCCATGCATCGAGAGCTGCTGTCTCCAAAGCAATTATTGTTTCTGTAATAGTACGCTTATCCATGATATTTTCCCTTATATAAAATTGATAATTATTCTGTTTTGATACTCTTCACCGGGCTTTCATTTGTCACCCAAGTAATGGTAAATATTGTATATTCCGTCATTTAGATAGCATTTTGCATAACGACCCACCGTAACAACTGTTTTTTAGTCACTGGAGTCACGCCGTCAGGAGTGACGGAAGTAATTTGGGTGAGCCGTTGTTGCACGAAGTTATATGGCGTTTGGCTTCCATGGTCTACCAAGTAATTAATTTAAGATTGTCTACCTCATTAAAATGAGTATCTCTTGCTGAAAGTGTTAAATCGTACTGAAGAGCAATCGCTGATATCCAAATATCGTTTCAGGTATCGGTTTACCTTTGAATTTCAAATCACTTTTTATTTGTCCATATATACGAGCTGTCTCGGAATGACACGGCAATATGGTATTACTATACTTGGGATGAAGATTTCAGATGCTTTGGCGAGTTCATCAAGGACTTTCTTATCTTTTGCAAATAATGCAATAACAATATTTGTATCAAGAAGGTAGCTACCATTTATCGGTATTTACCTTTTCACAATCCTGTTCTATTGATTGTTCCATTTCGGATAGATCTGATTCTGATATCAAACCCGCAAATGATAATAGATCCTTACCAGGTGTACCACGTTTAGAGCGTTCTTGCATGGACTGAATAAGTTGGAGAACCCGCCGTTGTTCATCCTCGTTGAGTTTCTCCAATTGCTTGAGAATCTCCAATTTGAGTGTGTTTTCCGTCATCGTTTTCTCCTCCAATTTTGAGAGACTGCGAATATTTTAGTATTCTAATTTTGGAAATTCTGTTGAAACAATCAAGCCAAATGCCATATAACGACCAGCGCAACAACAGCTTGTCCCGACGTTTTTTGTCGGGAAAGCCCCGCCGCCGTGTAGTTTAGTTCAACACTCTCCAGAAAGTATCGACCACCAGTTAACCCGCACCACCCGAAAACCGGATGCGGCGGGGTTTGGGCTTGTCGACCGAAGTTCCGGTGCTTTTTAGCATAGGCGGGTGAGCCGTTGTTGCCGCAAGTTATTTCCTAAAAGGTCTCCCATGAGTCAGCGAAAGTAATTATTTTAGAGTATGCAATTACCTAATCCATATACTAAACACCAACTCACAGGAGGACCCAATGTTATATTCTGGTATTGACCTTCACAGACATTCGATTCAAATCTGTACCGTCGATACAAACGGGACAGTGATCGAGCAGCGCAACATGAAAGCACAAAAGAAAACCGTCCAGGAATACTTCAACCAATGGCAGCTCCCTCACCGTGCCGTCGTTGAGTGTACCGGCAACTGGTACTGGATCTGCGACCTGCTGAAATCAATGGACGTCGATATCATTCTCGCTCATGCAAAATATCTCAAGGCAATATCGTACGCAAAAGTTAAAACCGATGCAGTCGATGCTCATA
>PWXV01000253.1 GCA_003568415.1 Ignavibacteriales bacterium | reverse complement strand
GTGGAGGAAATGCTTTTATGCTTTTTGAGAAAGTTATCTATTTCTTTAACCAGCACAGCCCGGTCTTTTTCGTAGAGTTTATACGTATCTTCAAGCTCTTTAATGTCATTGTTAAATTGTTTCTTGTGTTCACCGCTTACCGTATCTGCATTATCTATTGCTTTTGAAAATGCGTCCAGTTGTTTGCGTAATTTTTTCAATTCTGTCTCGAATTTCTCAAGCTGCGGGTGTATCGTTTCACACGCTGTGATTATATTGGTGAGATACTCACGTACGAGATTAAGATATTTATCAGTCTGCCCCCGGTAGAGCCAAACTATTGACGTAAGGTTTTTGAGTTGTTCAGGAGAGAAATCGTTGATCTTCCGCGTGACTTTGCGGTAGGTATTCCGCGCGTCGATCATCAGCACTTTATCCAGTCTCTCTTTTGGCTTCCCCCTGTCGAAAAACCACAGCTCGCACGGTACCGAGCGGGTGTAGAAGAAGTTTGAACGTATTGAAATCATTACATCGACGTGTCCCGTCTCGATAATCTTTTTCCGCACCGTTTTCTCGCCGTGTCCGGCGCTCGATGCCTGCGATGACATCACAAATCCTGCACGTCCGTTCGGATTCAGATAGCTGTAGAAATAGGAAATCCATAGATAATTTCCGTTGCTAACGGCGCCGCTCTTGTTGACGCCCGGTAATCCGAACGGCAGCCGCGGATCGTTTTTAACCTTGTCGGCATCTACCGTATCTACATTGAACGGGGGATTCGACATAACGAAATCGGCTTTACCGAGCATCTCGTGGTGGTCTTCGTAAAAGGTGTTTCCTTTTACGATGTTACCCTCGAGTCCATGAACTGCAAGGTTCATTTTTGCAATGCGGATTGTGGTTTCATTCTTTTCCTGACCGAAGAACGTCACCGATTTTTCTACGGATTGTTTTTTTGCTTCGATGAAGTGGCTTGTCTGTACATACATGCCTGCCGAACCCTCTGCAGGATCAAATACGATCCCGTGGTCAGGTTCGATCACATTTACTATCATCTGAACAAGTGAGGGTGGGGTAAAAAATTCGCCGTTATCGTGAGCGCCTGCCATCGAGAACTTGAGAAGGAAGTATTCATATATCCTGCCGAACACATCTCCCGATGCCCGCTGCAACACCTCGTCATTGAAGATTCTCAGGATCGAGCGTAAAAGATCATCGCCGAACGATTCGTAATTACGGGGTAAAATACCGCGCAAGCTTTCGTAATCCTCTTCGATCAACTCCATCGCCCGGTTGACGGCTTTTCCGATATTTTTTCGCCGGAAAGATTTGTCAGGTACTTATATTGCGATTCTTTACGTAAATAAATCGAGCGGCGCTTTGTAAAATCATCTTTGGTAATTGATCTTTTGACTCCGCCCCGCACTGGTAACGATTGATCGATTTCAGCGGCAACCTGTGAATACCGGTTGTATGCGTGGCGTAAAAAGAGGATGCCGAGCACGGGAAGGAAGTATTCATTCGACCCGAGTCCGGAATTTGCCCTCAGTTGGTCTGCCGCACCCCAGAGTCGTTTTTCGAGTGCTTCGATGTTGTTCATACTGATATTTTATTCCTGTGCTAAGTAAGTTTCAAGATAATCATCATATATTATTTTTGCCACCTCAATATTTCTGGCATCGCCGGTAGCGATTAGGTCTGCATATACCAGCAGCGGTGGAACAATTTTCTGATTATCTTCAATTGTTTCAAAGTTCCAGAAACGCTCCCGTATTTCAACATCACCGTCATTATCCCTGCGCAATTTGAGGTCAAGTATGAGATCATTGAAAGGTCTGTCAGCATAGATAGTTGTGATTTCCGGTTTGAGATACCGTGTCATCATATATGCTGCTGTTTCTCCTCCCCACAATGCATCGAGTCGCGTCAGATCTGCCTGCTGCCAGAAGTCAGGCCTGGTAAATTTATAACGACCGAGGATAATTTTTGGTCGAAGTTTTTCTACATAAGCATCGGTCCACTTATTGAGAAGCTCCTTCCGGCGTATAAGATTCTTTTGTTTATTTATTTGTTCAACCAAGTACCCTTTTTGAGTTAACTCTTTCATAGTATTTGCAACCGTACCCAATGCAACATCAGCAGCAGTTCTGATTTCTCTGTAGTTTGCATTCCATAGATTTCCTTTACAAAGGAGTGCAAATATTACCTTAATACCTGCCCTGCCAAACATCCCTTCTCCGTACGCGAGTCCATAAGTTAAGTCTTCACGCGGATATCCGTGAATAAAAATGAAAGCGGGAGGGTGGTTTATAAACATGTTGCCGGCGGTGTCGATGAATTGAACTCCCAAATCCTTCATCATCTTTGCAAATTTCCTGTGAAGGTGGTTGGTTACCACGATGTAATTCCGGAGTTCATTCGCATGATCGCGCGCAAGCCTGGTCGCGGTAGCTTCGGTAAGAGTCCGTTTAATTTCGACAAGGAATTTTTTATTTTCTCCGCCGGGCAGCTCGATCCACAACTCTGCATCGGGTCTGTTGTTACCTTTTGCGGGTTCAAATAATTTGTTATCTACCCGGGCATTGGTTTCTCTCTGGAGTGCATCGATTGCTTTTTCGAGTATTTCTTGTTCAGGTGTCATTTTGTTCAATATTTATATGTGTTCATTTGTTTTGAACATAGCAATATTTTGAACAAATGTCAAGGGATTGTTCAAAAATATAATATGTTCATTGTATTTGAACAAACTAAAAAAATGAACAAAACGCGTATTTATCCAAGGAGGGGAAAAGCGCAACAACGGAACTAAATAAGTTGGAGTTTTTCAGCCACTTGGTTCAGTTTTTTATCAAAAGTATATAATCGCACATTTTCTATAGTGCAGGAAGCAATTAAATGGACGTCGATGTACCCTAACCCCTTTCCGAACAATTTCTGTCGGTTTATAAAATAGAGAACTTCTTCATCGGATACGGTAGTTATTTCCGGGAGATTCCGTAATAATGTTAATATCTCATTCCGGTTCCCGAGATTACCGCACGCTAATTCACCGACAACGAACGGATGTACAAGTACGGAATTCTCCTCAAGAAGATTCGTCAGCCGGGGATCGCTTTTTTTAAAGTGTTCTATCCAGACGGAAGTATCAACCAATATCATCGGTTAATACCTTCTTCTTGGCACCGGTTTTATTTTTTTCTCGGTACCCCCCAGTTTGGCGAGCCTTCTCGCACTTTCTTTTTCAATCAGCGTTTCAAGACCTAGTCTTACAAGGGCTGTTTTTTCTTTCACACCGGTTAACGATCTGGCTTTATCTAATAATTTTTCATCTATGTTGAGTGTGGTTTTCATACATATAAATATGGCTATTTTATATGTATTATGCAAGTGTGTTTTTTTAATCAAGACTTGACAATATGTCATTAACAATTTGAATGTGATAGTTGGGATTTATTTCAACTGCTATATCAAAATGTTTACTGTTTCCTCAATAGTCTTTGAAGCAGTATATCCTCAACATTTTGGCGGGCATCAATCACGGCAACAATACAACATCGTATTTTTCCTTCATTTGGTTCTCAGCCCGTATTCTGTCCCTCAAGCATTATCAAATTCCCGCACTTGTCCTCGAAAAGGTTTTTCAATCCCCATTCGGGTTTTGAAAGCTCATCCCGGAACGTTACTCCGCGGGATTCAAGATCCTTTCTTACCGTTTCTACATTATCGGCACCGAAGACTATGATCGGCAATCCGGCATTATACACATTCTCCTGATAGGTTTTTCCAAATGAATCGCCGCGCGGTTCCAGCAGCAGCGCAGTCCCATCCGGATCTTCCGGCGATACGATGACGGCTAACTGCGCATCCGGATCGAACTGCTTGGATTTGAATCCCAATACTTCCGTGTAGTACTTGTGAGCTTTGACGGGATCATCGACAAATACGCTCGTCAATAAAATTTTCATTCTGTTCCTCCGTGACATGTTCGTAATTCCCCGAAGGGGAAATATATATCAGCCGAGGGTATCACCCTCGGAACATGATATATCTCAGATATAAAATAAGTGGCAATTCTTTAAAAAGTAATTGATTATTGTTACCCAATTCTCTCAGCATACTCCTCCTCCATCTTCCCATGCATTCCCCAGAATCCCTTCGGCGTCCGCCCGTTTAGGTGATCCACGAGAATACCGAGATGCGTATGCCAGCCGGCACCGACACTGATGAGTAGGTCGCGATCGTCGCCGAGGCGCCGGTGAGTCAGGACAAGCAGCACGTTTTCACCTTTTTCAAATAGTTCATACGTAACCTCCGATGCATCTTCAGAAGTTTCCATCCAGGTATGGCTTAGCAGACGAGGCGGATCAATTGCGGTGATCGTACCCACATGACGTGTGCCGTATTGAAACTGTTTATACTTTTCGGGGATTTGTTCATCGTGCGGAGATAAATCGGCGTGGTTGAAAATCAGTTCAACCTTACCGCCGACACGCAGCTCCATCTCACCGGTTGCCAGCCATTTACCCCGTTTTTCCGATTCGGTGAGGTATTCCCACACACGCTCGATCGGACCGGGAAGCAGGCGCTCGAATCGGATAGTTCCGGGTTCTGTGAATGTTCCGTAGTTGCTCATTGTGTGCTCCTGAATATTCTTATGAAGTTACTTTTCAATATTGAGTATACTCCGAAAAGTACTTTTTCACCGCTAAGCCCCAAAGACTCGAAGGAAACACTATAGGTAAACTTATAGTTATAAAAATCTTAGAGACTTAGAGTTTTTGTGGTTATTTTTCAACTATTCTCACTTAACTCCTTAACCTTCTTCAACCAGTTTTTCCATACAACTCTATGGTCATCGATGTTCTCGCCATAAGGACCAGCATGCACGGAAAGCGTTACTGTATCATTGTTTGCATCAATTGCAAATGTTTCGTTATAAGCAAACCCATCAAAATCATAATCCATTTTAATGAGTTTGTGTTCAACAAGTTCCGTAATGATTCCCGTGGCTGCGACATTGTCCGGTTCATATACAAAGTGAACTTCAGATCCCT
>PWXV01000013.1 GCA_003568415.1 Ignavibacteriales bacterium | reverse complement strand
GGTGAAGATTGATATAGCTCCGTATGATAATATCGGAAATCCACGTGTTTCTCCTGCGGGAACAGGACCGAATGACACCGGAAAAATCACGGTCTGATGTAATACGCCAGTCTTTTTGCTTCATAAACAGTTTAAGCGAGCGGGGGATTTTCCACGAGTTAAGCGGAATGATCGCCGAGGGATCCGAGTAATACCACTGCACCGACTCCGATCCGGGCTCGGACATCGGAAAGTACCCGCCTGCATAGGCGCTCAATAATAAATCGACGGGGATGGTATCGACGGATTTTGCTTTATGTGTCATTGTTGAAAAATATTGAATTTGAGGGAAAGAAGAAAGGTGTGTAAAAAAAGATTATGCCACTAAAACACCAAAACACAAAAATAATTTATTAACAAACGATCAATCAATCATTCATGCATTTATGCAGCCATTTAGGTGGAGGCCATCTCGCCCGCACACTATCCGGCGCGCAGATGGTCTCCACCCCATTGCCCGTTATTAGGGTGGGCACCACCTGCGCGTTTGGTTTGTGTGCCGGGAGGTGGCGTCCACCTTGTGTGTGGTACTATTTTGTAAACACCATCTTTCTCACGGTAGTTATTCCTTCATGAGAAGTATCATTTGCCGGGACTGCGGTAAACCTGTAGATATATACCCCCGATGATACAGTTCTCCCCGAGATACCGGTTCCGTTCCAGACAGCCGTATGGTAACCGGGCTCCACCGTACCGTCTACCAAACGCCTCACTTCACGGCCGGTGATATCGTATATTATGAGCGATACCGTGGAGGGTTCCGGTATATTGTAGCGTATGGTGGTAACCGGATTAAAGGGATTGGGGTAATTATCAAATATTGCAAATTCTTCCGGCAGAGAAATTGTTTCTGCCGTGATGAGTTCGTCTTCCTTGAGCGGCGCCATGCCGTGGACACCGACTTTGTTGGATGGAGCGGATTCGCCAATTTGATTGACCGATGTTGCATAATAGCAAGCTAATATACTAATATTTGGATCGATCCAAACACTATGGTCGGTATAGGTGGTTGAGGTAGTAGTCCCGATATGATAATAATCCAAATCCGGTATTTGAATGCAGCTGCCTGTTCCCGGTGCAGCATGCATTGTTCCGCGGTAGATGTTATAGGAGTCTGCACCGTTCACGGTATTCCAATAGAGCTTTGGGTTCATACCGGATGCATCGAGTGTGATAACGGGTGGACTTGGCGGAGATCCGACTATACTTAAAAGTGCGTTGTAAGCATTGAGACGTCCATAGCCGTATTCTTCAGTAAAATTTTGTCCTCCCATACCGGGTAATGTATCAGCAGAATTGTGTAGTATATCCCGAATCTCATGTAGGTAAAGATCAGAATCTACCGATAGAAGCAATGCCACAACACCGCTCACCTGAGGGGAAGCAGCCGATGTTCCACCAAAATGAGCAGTATAACGTTCACCGGGATTAGGTTGTCCACCATGTGGGGTCCAAACATATTCATTATAACATTCCGGTGGATCTGTATTATATGTCCCGGGATTCGTACCCGATGGACCATTGTGATCCAGAGACCAAATATTTCCGTTTAGATTCCAAACTTCTCTCCATCCCTCTCCACATTGAGCATAATGAGAGGGAGTACTTATCTCACCACTGGGCGCTACCAAATCAAGTTCGGGACCTCTCGCACTCCATGAGAATACTTCATCATTTTCATTAACGGCACCAACAGCGATGACACCCGGTATATTTGCAGGATACCGTACATCACTACCAATATTTCCGGATGAAAATACAATTACCGTTCCCTTGCCATCACGTCCATCTTGCATAGCATTTTGGATTATTGTAGTAAGTTGTGGATTTGCATCAGAAGAAGTATTATATGTCCAACTGTTATTAATCACGTCTGCACCATTGTTAACTGCATAACTGAATGCAGTTAGTAAAAGTAAATCTGTTGTCTCATCTCCGTATTCATCAAAAATTCTTACAGGCATAATTTTCACATTAGGAGCAGTTCCCGCAATACCTTTATCATTATGAGATGCCGCTATAATACCTGCAACTGCCATTCCATGTGCTTCGTTTCCCCCGGGTGCGCCGTCCGTTTTGTCGAAAGCATCATATCCCTCGACCATTCTGCTCGAAGGAAGATCTTCATGTACCATAACTCCGTCATCTATTACAGCCACAACTATATCCTGAACACCTTTTGTTATATCCCAGGCAAGCGGTGTTGACGTCATATTCAAATAAAATTGGTATGGATAATACGGATCGTTTATCTGGCTGTGACGGATGATTTCCCGTTTAAAATCTGGTACTGACCATGACAGAGAAAGGTTTTCATAATACAATCTCGCCATTTCTGTTACGCTCTTTTCATCGTAGGATAGCATACGCAGAGATATAATGTTCGGCAGGAAAATGTCGCGATCTATCAGTTCTACATTGTATTGTTGATTTAACCTTTCAAGTTCGGACATAACCGTTTCGTCCTCAATATATATGACGAAAACATCGTAGGCAATAAGCGGATTACCGTCAATTTCGTAGACCGGATTTACAACGAACAATTCGGGATCATGACGCATTGTATTAATAGTCTCGAGAGTTTGTACTTTGTCTTTCTCGAGTCTCTCTATTTCTATCTCTATAAATCCATCTGATAGTAATCCAGTAATAGATCTGGCTGAAACCGGTCCGAATGATGCATGCAGACTTTGTGTAATCTGTTCTCTTGATAGAGATTCAACCGGTTTAACAACCACGCGGCCGGGTATTATATCCAATGTTATCTTATCTCCATCAAAAGAATAAAAGAAATCGGTCTGTCCTGGTGAAGAAAAAGTGAGGAAAGACAGCAGAAAGAGCATCAATAATGAACTTCTGCTTATTAGAAGAATTTGCCGTGTTTTCATGGTGTGTCTCTTTTCTTGTTTGTTTTATTAGTTAGTTACAAACCCGGAGGTCTCGGTGCTACATAAAATCCCTCCATACTGAGTGTTCTTACATTGTTTTTTAAAAATTGATGCGAGTAGATCACCTCCCTTCTTTTCAGGTCAATAATAAAATAACTAAACATCCTATCGTTTATAATCGCATATCTTTCTTCAGGAGTTAAATAAATACGGTCAGTCATCCAGGGTTGACGATCAATAAGAACGTTAACTTCATCGGTAATTCGATTATTTTCCGGAGAGTATATTTGTATTCTACCGGATGGCAGTGGATCTCTCAAATAACCACCCGGATCGGTGATGTACATCTCTTTATTGTCCCGTCGAGCTGCTAAATATCCTAACCGCCATACCGGAATAAAACCGACGGTTTGTTCTGTAACCAGGTCAATTACAGGACCGCCGGGGATATAGAGTGTGTCGCCCCCCCACGATAACGTCATGCGTGCAACGGATAGCGGCCGAATATACTTCACTTTTCCTGTTTCATAATTAAATTGATACAACTGCTTCTCACCGTTTATGGCATATACCAAAGGTTTATGTGGATGTATCTCAATAGCGTTATCATCGTAAACAGACCGCCAATTTACATCAATGTTACCTAATTCATTAATTGAGCCATCATCAGGGTTAATCGAACCTAATGTACGATGAGGGTCTGAGGTAATCTTGGTGATAAAATATATGCCGCCGTTTCGGTTTGAAATGAGATGAACTGCATGGTTATATATCTGACGGTGCGACCAATTTTGAGTATTTATCATATATATTGCACCGGGATCTGTGCCCGCAGGACCTTCTCCAGTACTAACAAATAACCGGGTTCCATCGGCATTTGACAATACCGATAGTATGTTTTCAAAATCAGTAATTATCTTAAGGACTTCGCTTGTCGTCAGATCAACCACCGCTAAGGTGTCATCACCTATTCCATATGCACAAATCACTAAATTATTCAGATTTTCATAATGCCAAATTTTGTCCTCTCCGTTGCTACTCACTACATCACAAGAGTAACATGAAAAGAGATAAACAGAGCACAATAGGATTAATAAATTTTTTTGCATTTTCCCTGACCTTTTTGTAATTTAACAAATGCTGTTTCGGCTAAAATAACACGCTATCAAAAACATTGCCGTGTTTTCATGGTGTGTCCTGCCGGAACAGCTTTTTTTGTATTGCTGATAACCTAAATACATCAACAGAAGCTGCCAAATTCTATCGTCAACCGTGATTGCATATACCTCCCTCGCTTGTAAGATCGAATTGCTCATAGTGAGCATTGCACACTCCGAATAATAGTCGCTACCGGCGGTTAAATCATCACAACGGGTTAAAAACGCACATATAGCAAGCACAATATATAATACTATGGTATAGGCGAACGCGGTCGGCAACGCAGGATGGGGGCAAGAAGGTAAAACTCGATATTTTTCACTCCCGTACATCGGTATCTCCCGGCACAAAAGAAGGATTGAGATTTTCGTGTATGTACTCGGTCAGCACCTGAACTGGATTGAGGGGCGGGTGCTTATAGTTATAAAGGCAAAAATAGTGCCATAGACATTCTTCGCTTTTTGTTGTGTTTTCGCAGTTAATAAATTCTGAATTCTTATCTGTGAGAATTTAAGTGGGGGGGGGTATCTTCCGAAATTTGATAAAAGGGTTTTATGTCTAAATTATACAAGGTTGACGAACGTTGGTTCATATAGCTGAGACCGGAGACCCTCTTGACTGCACATTAGGCCGAAGGGTCCGGGTAATACCATTGCACCGACTCCGAGCCGGGCTCGGACATCGGAAAATACCCGCCTGCGTATGCGCTCAATAATAAATCGACGGGGATGATATCGACCGATTTTGCTTTGTGTGTCATGGTTGAAAAATATTGAATTTGAGGGAAAGAATAAAGTCTGCACACGTGCCCGACCCTTACCGTAAGAGTTGGAAGTTCGAAATTTGATTAATTCAAAATAGAATACGATATTGAATATCGAATGATTTTTGAGAGGAAGCTGGTTGTCTTTCTTGGGGCAATAATATAGAAGAAATTGGGATAATTAAAATTGCTTGTGG
>PWXV01000179.1 GCA_003568415.1 Ignavibacteriales bacterium | reverse complement strand
GTAACAATATGGAAAGAGGGATTATGAAAAGGCGTATTTCTATTCCGATGGTAATATTCCTGGTTGTGACTGCGATGTTTCTCGGAACGCAGTATAACAGCCTTATTTCCGGAGATACCATCTACGAGCAAATTCGGAAATTTACCGACGTCGTTTCGCTTACCGAGCGATACTATGTTGAAGAGGTCAATTCCGAGGAGTTGATTGAGGATGCAGTGAAGGGGATGTTAAAATCCCTCGATCCACACTCGGTGTACATTCCGGCAAAACAAATGCAGCGTGTGCAGGAGGAATTCCGCGGCAGTTTCGAAGGTATCGGTATTCAATTTGAAATTCTCCGCGATACGATCAGTGTAGTTGCACCCGTTTCCGGCGGCCCGAGTGATCGGCTCGGTATCCAGTCCGGCGATAAGATCGTGAATATCGACGGTGAAGATGCAATCGGACTTACCAATGACGATGTGCAATCGAAACTTCGCGGGCCAAAGGGAACCAAAGTTACCGTGGATATCGTTCGCGCAGGCTTAAGCGATAAATTGCAATTTGAGATAACCCGCGATAAAATTCCGTTGTATACGGTCGATGCTTCGCTTATGTATGATGACGAAACGGGCTACATTCGTGTCAACAGATTTGCCGCAACCACATTCAATGAATTTATGGAGGGAATGGATAAACTCCATGATAAGGGTATGACACGTCTGGTACTCGACCTCAGAAATAATCCGGGCGGGTATCTCGAAGAGGCATTTAAGATGGCCGATGTGTTTATTCCCAGCGGTAAAAAAATTGTATACACTAAGGGACGTAATCCTCAGTTTAATGATGAATATAAAGCGACAGCAGGAAGTCGATACGAGGATATACCGCTCATTATTTTAATTAATCCCGGCTCAGCATCTGCAAGTGAAATTGTATCGGGTGCAGTGCAGGATTGGGATCGCGGACTGATTGTCGGTGAGCGAAGCTTTGGTAAGGGACTTGTACAGCGGCAGTTTGATCTGCGTGACGGATCGGCATTCCGGTTGACAACTGCCAAGTACTTTACTCCGAGCGGACGATTAATTCAGCGTCCGTATGATCAGGGTGCAGATGCCTATCGGATGGAGGCATGGCACCAGGAGTTCGATGATGAAGAACTCGAGGAAGCATTTGAACCGCTTGAAGCGGATACGAGTGAGCAGCCGGTGTATTATACCGACGGCGGCCGCGTGGTCTACGGCGGTGGAGGTATAACTCCGGATGTTATCGTACGCAGTTCACGCTGGTCGGAGCTCGGCACCAGAATCATAAGCAAAAATTTAATACGACTGTTTCACTCGCAATATATGGAGCGGCACGGCCAGGCATTAGAAAATCAATTCGGCGATGATTTGGAAAAATTCCGCAATGAATTTACTATTACCGATGATCATTTTAGTAAATTCCTCGAGTTTGTTGAAGAGAATGACGTAACCGTGAAAGAAGAATATGTCGAGCAGGATGAGGCATTCTTAAAATCATTCTTAAAATCAGAGATAGGCCGTGCACTACACGGCGATGACGGTTTTTATGTCAGCAGACTTGAGTCGGATGATCAGTTCCTGCGAGCTGTTAGTTTGTTCCCCGATCTTCAGCGGCTCATTACTGAAGAGGTTAGTCGATAACGTAAACGGGAACATCGAATGCAAACGGGACGAATGGTGATATATATCGCCAGTGTTGTATTTCTTATTGGCGTTGCAGGGCTTGTATTGGCAGAGCGGGATGAGCGTATCGCTCTGCCTGCGAATACCGGTAATGAAGCGATTTTTCAAGTCGGTGAGCGGCTTGTCTATAATGTACGCTATGGCTTTATCAGTTTGGGTAAAATTACGGTAACCGTTAGTGGAGCCGTAGACACTGAAAACGGCAGGATATACCATGCAGATGCAGATATTGCATCATATTCTGGTGTGCCGTTTGTTTCGCTTCATCATATCTATTCAACGGATATGACATCGGATTTTTATTCGGTATGGTTTGAATCGCTTGAACGGAATAGCGATAGCTGGGATATAATGCGGTTCAATTTTGACTATGATATGATGAATGTTTTGATTGAGGAGGGACCGCAAGGAAATGTGACGACAACAGATACGCTTGGTATTAGCGGATACTATCAGGACGGGTTGTCACTATTTTACTTTGCAAGGGGATTTATCGGGTCGGAAGAAGATATGACAATTCCGACTTTTATTAATAAAGATGTTGTAACAACCGATTTTGTTTTTAATGGAAATCGTGAGTCTAAAAGGTCAAAAGTAACTGATTACCCGGTAGATGTTATTGAATTACGAGGGAATGCAAATTTCAGCGGAATTTTCGGAATGACCGGAGCATTCCGGGGATGGTTTAGCAACGATACTGCCGCCATCCCGATTGAGGCAAAGTTACGGGTACTTATCGGAAATGTTACCATCGAATTAATTGAATGGGATCGCCCAGGATGGACCCCACCCAAATATACGAGCGACAAATAATCGCCTACCAGGGGATTACCCCCCGGTTACATGCCAGTGTGTTTGTTGCTCCCGGTGCGATGATTATTGGTGATGTAGCAATCGGCAGTGATTCATCGGTATGGTTTAATGCAGTAATCCGGGGTGATGTAAACTCAATCCGTATTGGTGAAATGACCAATGTGCAGGATCTCTGTATGCTGCACGTTACGCACAAAAAATATTCACTTACTATCGGATCACACGTAACAATAGGCCATGGTGCAATTTTACACGGCTGCACGGTCAGGGATTCGGTTTTGATCGGTATGGGAGCCACGGTTCTTGACGCTGCAACGATAGGTAGTGAAAGTTTAATAGCCGCAGGGGCGGTTATTCGTGAAGGTATGCAGGTGCCGGAGGGAGTACTCGTCGCCGGTGTCCCCGCCAAAGTGATACGGGATTTGCGCGACGACGAGATGCAACAAATCAAACAATCGGCAATTAATTATAAAAATTACGTGCATACATATAATAAAAGCACATAGGGGGATACTTTTTTATGAAAATTAAATTCTGGGGTGTGCGGGGTTCTATACCTACTCCGGGAAAAAAGACAATCCGCTATGGTGGTAATACACCCTGTCTGGAAGTCCGTCCTGATGATGAGACACTGCTGATCCTGGATGCCGGAACAGGTATCTCGAGCTTTGGTGATTATTTGATGGAGAGTAATCAACCGGTCAGGGCGCATGTGCTGTTAACACATACGCATTGGGATCATATTCAGGGATTGCCGTTTTTTCATCCCGCGAATCAGGAAGGAAACGAATTTACAATAATCGGCAGCAACCATAACAGCGTGCCATTACAAAAAATTATATCGGATCAGATGCGGTCGATGTATTTTCCGCTTCAGTTTGAAGAACTAAAGGCAAAAATCAATTTTCAGGTTCTTGAAGAAGAGACAATAACTATAGGTGCTACCACTATCGAAACCCGGTACGTCAATCACCCTGGTTATACGCTCGGGTTCAGAATTACTCACGGCGGTAAATCACTGGTATATATAAGTGACAATGAACCGTTCAGCAAAGAACAAAGTGATTCGTCGTTGAATAAAGTTGAAAAACCGGTCGTTGATTTGTTCAAACAAGTTGGTGGTAATCCCAACTCCCGCATTGTTGATTTCGCACGGGATGCAGATATATTGATTCACGACAGCATGTTTACACCGAGTGAATACAAACAAAAAGAATTCTGGGGGCATTCCGATTACCGGTTTGCTCTCGATATAGCGGTACAGGCACGCGCGAACACATTAATATTATTTCATCACGGGCCGCATCATACCGATGAGGATGTTGATACTATCGTAGAAAATTGTAGAAAAGAACTGGAAAACAAGCCGTATAAGCCGGATTGTATTGCTGCAGCCGAGGGTTTGGAGATTTCTTTATAGGTAGCATGCTTGACATTACCGCTATCGGTGGTTATATTTAACGCAATGAGAACCATACATGTACACAACGAATATGTATTGTCCCCGTTCAGGTAAGTAGTATTGTTACCGATCGGGGTTTTTATTACGGTATAATGACAATGATTAAAACGAGGGTTACGTAACTGCGTGAAATTTACAAGCGATGACATAACGCGTATCGGTCAAACGCTCGGTGTCGAACCGAAGCATATGGGTAATGTTTACCGGTTTGAAGTTGACAACACGAAACAAAAACGTAAACTGAGACTTGAAGTTTATCCCGATATACCGATCGGTAAGCGAACCGGCAACCTGATTTCGGTGTATACACACACGACGCATTTACAATTGCACTTTTGTTCCGGGTATGTTGTCAGCAGCGAGCTGGGTGAGGTTACCTTCATCGGTGAACAGGGTGGAACATTAAGCGGTCTGATAATCGAACGGGAAGGCGGATGTTCGCTGTACGCAAATGTTGACCGCTCGTTGTTGACCGGTGATTTCACGAAGCTTGGCCCCGAGGTTATGCTCTCCGGAATAGCATTATCGCTCACCGAAGACGTCCTATCCAGTGAAGAAAACAAAAAGTGAGTGATACATGCCGGTACAGGTTTTTGCTGAACATCCGGATGGCGAATTGTTTCGCGATGAAACTAAACGCATAGCCGAATATGTTTTGTCTAAAGAGGAACGAATTGCGGATATTCGTGTTGTGTATGTCGATGACAAAGCTATACACGAATTAAATAAAAAATATTTACACCATGATTATGTGACCGATGTAATCAGTTTTCCTCTGGGTGAAGACGACGGAGTGATTGAAGGAGAAATCTATGTGTGTGTCGATCAGGCCAAACGACAGGCAGAGGAGTATACGGTCACGCATCGACAGGAGCTGTCGAGATTGGTTATACACGGTGTCCTTCATATCATCGGTTACGATGATACGGCACCCGATGAACGATCCTCCATGAAGGAAAAAGAGGATACGTATCTGGAAATGATTGAAGCATCATAAACAAATGCTAAGGTTTGAAGTACAATGCAAGAAAAAATAGTTGAAATAATAGTATATATTATTAAGGAGATGCGCGACAATAAAGAACTCGGTGATATTAACCTGAGTGAGCTTTCGGATTACGGCTATACCGAAACCGAGATAAGTACTGCGCTGAGCTGGGTTATTGATAAGATATCGACGGGAGAGAATATTTTTCTTGCTGATCGAAAGAGCCCGAGAAACTCATACCGAATTTTTCATGAAGCCGAGAAAATGGTTATAGAACCGGAAGCGCAGGGTTACGTACTGCTCCTCCGTGAACTCGGCGTCATTGACGAAATGGATGTGGAATTGATTATTGAACGGGTCATGATATCCGGATTTCATAAAGCCGATCTGAAAAATATAAAATCGATCGTTGGAACGGTTATGTTCGATCGTGATGAAGCAAATGCACCGGGAAGCAGATTTATGTTGTCCTCCCACGATACGATTCATTAATTATCCGGTCATTACCGTGGCAAGAAAATAATTCCAATTGTATAAATTTTAATCAAACAGTATGGCAAAAAAAGAAAAATCGCTGATAGTTGTAGAATCACCTTCAAAAGCAAAGACTATTAATAAATACCTTGGTAAAGAATATGTTGTCGAAGCATCATTCGGACATATAAAAAACTTACCGAAGAGTCAGTTGGGTGTTGATGTCGATAACGGATATGAACCTACCTACGAGACCATAAAAAATAAAGCAGATGTTCTGAAAAAGCTCAAACAAAAAGCAAAGAATGTAAAAGATATCTACATCGCAACCGACCCTGATCGGGAAGGTGAAGCAATTGCATGGCATATTGCTGAGGAGCTTGAGCCGGTAAATGACAATATTTACCGCGTGTTGTTTCATGAAATCACACAATCGGGTATTAGCGATGCTATGGAGAATCGGCGTAAACTCGATGATAAACTGATGTATTCCCAACAAGCCCGCCGGATTATGGATCGTATCGTCGGCTATCGTGTGAGTCCGTTTGTATGGAAGACAATTTATTACGGCCTTTCCGCCGGACGGGTGCAAACGGTAGCACTCAGGCTTATCTGTGAGCGTGCAGAGGAAATCGAAAAGTTCGTACCCGAGGAATACTGGTCTATCATCGGGCAGTTCAAACCCGACTCGGCTGAGGAGTTTTATGCGAAACTTATGCGGGTTGACGGTAAGCAGAAAAAGATCGGCTCTGAAAAAGATGCGAAGGCAATTGTCGATGAGATAAATGAGCAGCAGTACAAGATAGCAAATATCCAGAAAAAGGATGTCAAACGAAACCCATCCCCGCCGTTTATTACAAGTACTTTGCAGCAGGAAGCTGCATCGCGGCTCCGGTTTTCCACGAAAAAAACAATGACGCTTGCACAGCGGCTCTATGAAGGTATCGAGCTGGGTGATGAAGGCAGTGTTGGATTAATTACCTATATGAGAACTGACAGCGTCAGGGTTAGCAATGAAGCGGTTGCAGGCGCGCGTGACTTTATTTACTCTAACTACGGGAAAGAGTATCTGCCGAAAAGCCCCCGGCAATTTAAAAAGGCAAAGTCATCGCAGGATGCACACGAAGCGATACGACCGACTTCGCTTGCGAACGAGCCGAAAAAAATTAAAAAGTATCTTGAGAAAGATCTGTTCCGGTTATATGAGTTGATATGGAATCGGTTTATTGCATCACAAATGGAACCGGCGGTTTACGAACAGCTTACTGTAGAAATCGAAGGAGGGCGGTTTCTGTTTCGTGCCAGCGGTTCTGTCATTAAGTTCAGAGGTTTCTTACAGGTATATGACGATGTGAGTGGAAACGGCGCGAACGGCAACGATGATGACCCGACTTCACCGATACCGACGAATCTATCGGTGGGACAGGACGCAAAGCTGCTCGATGTTATTCAGAAACAGCACTTTACAAAACCGCCGCCGCCGTATACGGAAGCAAGTCTTGTTCGTGAACTGGAATCGAAAGGAATCGGACGGCCAAGCACGTATTCGCTCATTATATCGACTATACTTGAGCGAAAATATGTTGAGCAGAAAGACCGTCAGATTCACCCGACCGAACTGGGGAAAGAAGTAAATAAGCTGCTGGTTAAATATTTCCCGGAGATATTTAATGTCCGGTTTACAGCACAAATGGAGGACGAACTCGATACGATAGCAACCGGAAAGCAATCCTATAAAAAAGTACTTGATGATTTTTATTATCCGTTTACCGAATCCCTTGAAAAAGTCAGCAAGAAAACCGCCGATATTAAAAAGTCGATGCAGGAAGAAACGGGCGAAAAGTGTGATGAATGCGGCAGGGAAATGATTATCAAGTGGGGTCGGAACGGAAGGTTTATGGCGTGCTCCGGCTATCCGGAATGTAAAAATACCAAACCGCTTGCACACGAACAGGAAAAACTGAATGAGGTTGTGAACGACACAAAATGCGAAAAGTGCGGTGGTGAGATGGTTGTGAAGGGGGGGCCGTACGGAGCATTTCTTGGTTGCTCGAATTATCCTGAGTGTACCAACACAAAACCGATTACACTCGGCATTAAATGTCCGAAGTGTCACGAAGGCGAAGTACTTGAAAGAAAAACAAAACGGAAACGCACATTTTACGGATGTAATCGGTATCCGAAATGTGATTTCGCATCGTGGGATAAGCCCGTGATGCAGTCGTGTCCGTCCTGTGATAATCCGTATATTGTTGAGAAATATACACAGAAAAAGGGACAATTTCTCAAGTGTCCCGAATGTAAGAATGAGTTTGATCCGGATGAGATAGCCGTCGCTAATCAGGAATCCGGCTAATAAGCTGTGTAACGGGGTATCTATGAAGCAGTTAATTGATCAATATATGAGTACGCTCGAAAATGAACGTCTCATTTCTGCAAATACCGTTACAGCGTATCGGGCAGATTTAAAACAATTGCACTCATTTCTCGCCAATCATTTTGAGACAGATACCGTTGATCCCCGGCGGATCGATATGCTTACCTTACGGCTGTTTTTAGGGGAACTTGCAGATGCAGAACTTCGTCCAAGAAGTATAGCACGAAAAACCACAGCAATTCGATCATTTTTTAAGTATCTTGTAAAGAGAGGCGTACTCGAAGATAATCCGGCGCGCTCCCTGAAAACTCCCAAACTGTCACGGGATCTGCCCAATGTAATCGATGAACAGGATATGCACGAAGTATTCAAAGCAATACCGGTAGAGGGAAGAAATGCGAATCGTGACAGAGCAATTCTTGAGCTCTTTTATAGTACCGGTATACGGCTATCCGAATTAACATCGCTTCGAAGGGATGCCGTAAACTGGAACGATCTGACCATCCGTGTTACGGGTAAGGGGAATCGTGAGCGCATTATACCGATCGGTAAAACAGCAAAAGAGGTTTTACAAACGTATCTTCAATCGACAGAGCAAATATCAGAATTTATTTTCACCAACAGTAATGGGAGGCCGATATCGAATAGAACAGTACAGCGGGTAGTGGAAAAATATATCTCAATGGTGTCTGAGGTAAAGAAGCAGAGCCCGCATGTGATCAGACATTCGTTTGCAACGCATCTGCTTGATCGCGGCGCTGATCTCAGGGCAGTACAGGAGCTGCTCGGACACCGGCACTTATCGACAACACAAATATACACGCACGTCAGTGTGGATCGTTTGAAACGTATCTATCACGATAAACACCCGCGGGCGTGAGTGGCATTGTGTCAATTAAATAGAAGGAGACTGACTATGCATATTCAAATAACTGCACGGCATTTTAAGGTTCATGATTCTGTACGGGAACACATTCATGCTGAACTTGAGAAATTGGTCAAGTTTTTTGATGGGATCATTAGTTGTGATGTCGTTTTATTTTATGAACGTCCCCAGAATAGTCAGAAGCACTGTGAAATGACCATGAAGGTGAAAGGCGAAACATTATTTGCCGCCGCTGATTCTGAAGATTTCTTGAAATCCGTTGATATGGCTATCGATAAACTCGAACGTCAGTTAAAAAAATATAAAGATAAATTGCGCGAAAAAGATAAACGAGTAGTGCGCGAAGCAAACGCAAAACCATGATTCACTCGTATTCGGGTGTGAGATGAATAGAAAAGAACAACAAATTCAAAAAGACAGTATCACCGTTGAGTATCTCTTCAATGCAAATAAGCATCGTCTCAAGTTGAAGTGTCTCACCGGCGATACCGGATTCGATAATAAAGTATCCGATAAAAATATTCACCGGCCGGGACTTGCACTTGCCGGCTATGTGGAATTGTTTACGTATAATCGCGTGCAGGTTGTCGGCAATACGGAAATACGGTATTTAAATCATCTCACACCCGAAAAACGAAGTCAGGCATACTCGACGCTTATGAAGTTCGATATCCCCTGTATCGTTATTACCAACAACAATCAGATTGATAACGAACTGCTTGAGCTTTCAACGAAGAACAATGTCCCGGTGTTTAAAACTCCGCTTGAAACCACGAAATTTGTCTATTTTATAAGTGATTTCCTGGACGATCAATTTGCAGCACAGACGGTAATTCACGGTTCGTTTGTTGATGTATATGGAATCGGTGTGTTGTTGACCGGCAGGTCGGGGATCGGTAAAAGCGAGATCGCTCTCGACCTGATTGAACGAGGACACCGGCTTGTTGCCGATGATGTTGTCGTGGTTACCAGAAAAGGTGAAGGCATATTGATGGGTGCGGGAACTGACCTGGTGAAACATTTCATGGAAATCCGGGGACTGGGGTTGATCGATGTCCGGAGTATGTTCGGCATCCGTGCAATCCGCTTCCAGAAACGGGTTGAAGTCATTGTTGAGCTTGAGGATTGGGACAAAAGTCAGGAATATACCCGCACCGGGCTCGATAACCTCACGATGGAGATACTCGAGGTGGATTTACCAAAGGTAAAATTACCAATTTATCCCGGTAAAAATGTAACGGTTATTGCCGAGGTAATAGCGCTGAACTACCTGCTAAAGCATTACGGATATGACGCAGCAAAGGAATTTCAATCCCGGCTTGAAAATGCCATATCGGAGAAAACCAGGATGAAAAATCGCGTTATAGACTATTTTGAGCACGATTTTGAATAGGTGTTGATCAATATTCCTCATCTGGATGGTATTGTCCGCCCAACGAACTGCTTTATGTAACGTAGGAACCCCCTGATCAGCTCAATAGAGGCATAGTTTTTGCATTATATTTTAAAGTAAAGACCCCTGAGTGCAGTATTTGTAAAGAAAATAAGGTGTTTTTATGCCTTATTATATGCCTGACCTTGACAAAAGGCCATGATTTTATTATCTTCGGCAAGTATCTGTTTTTAATTCATTTACATGAACCTGCAAGGAGGGGGAATAATTCATTAAAATTATTCACAAAATATAGAAATACAGACCGGCATAATGAAAAAGAAGGACAAGCTGTTTTATTATTCCCATGAAACCGGTACATTCAAAGAAATTCCCGGCTATCGCTTTAAAGGAGTAACGATATTATTTGGATCTTTAATTGTTGCACTTTGTACAATTCTCATAACCAATCATTTCTACTATAATTTTTTAGATCTTGGATATAGACGTGCAGCATTTCTTGAAACTGAGAATAAGATCTTACGCGAACAGGTAAAATCGTTCGAAGGAAAACTTCATCAGATTGAACAAACACTCGACCATATTGTCGAACGCGACTCAGAGTTGCGGTTGTTTGTTGATTTACCTACTATCGATGAAGATACAAGGCAGGCAGGAGTTGGAGGAGCGAGCCAGGATTTCGGAATTGCAGCCGGCAGCTCGCGGGAACTCTTGAACCGGACGCATCGCTGGATTGAACGCCTTGAACGGGAACTCCAGATACAACGCGATTCGTTCGCTGACATAGAAGAAAAGCATGAATTCAATGAGGAATTCTTCCGCCATTTACCCGCAATTAAACCGGCTGAGGGCAGATATAACCCGAATAGTTTCGGCCGCCGCAGACACCCCGTTTTGGGTGTGATGCACGTACACGAGGGTATAGACATCGCATGCGATGTTGGAACTCCAGTGTATGCTACTGCAGATGGTGTGGTTGAATTAGCCGGCAGAACGAGTGGCGGCTATGGTCGTATGGTCATCATTAATCACGGGTATGGTTACAAGACCCTCTATGCGCACTTATCGTCGGAAATTAAAGTCAGGCGTGGACAGAGAGTTGAACGCGGTGATGTCATTGCGCTCAGTGGTCGATCCGGTCTGGTAACCGGGCCTCACCTCCACTATGAGGTTATTCATAATGGGGTGAAACAGAACCCGATTGATTATTTCTTTGATGATATCGATTATAACGAAGCGGCAGAGCAATTCGCCAGAGGGTTGGAAGACGCCAGATAGTACCCCGACGGGTTTGTTGTTGTAGTTTTTTCCGGCCACTGATTGTGTATTGCATTCAGTGGTTTTTTTTGTTATAAATTTTTATACTATCAAAAAATGAATTACTTTGACAATGAAGTACTGATTATTACGAAGGAGGGATGTGCATGATCTGGACAATGGAGTTAGCATCATATCTTGAAGACGCTCCGTGGCCTGCTACGAAAGATGAACTTATTGATTATGCGATACGTACCGGAGCTCCGGTAGAGGTTATTGAAAATCTACAGGAACTTGAGGATACGGATGACCCTTACGAAAGTATAGAAGAGATCTGGCCGGACTATCCGACTGACGAAGATTTCTTCTTTGAAGATGATTCAGAATTATAATCAAGACGACGAGCTCTGTGCTGGTGCGCACGTTGTGATAATTCAGAAGGACAGCTCGACTATATGCGAATCCCAAAAATCTCCGGCATAGTAAATAACCGGAAGAGGATTTATCAATACGGGGGAAAGATTACCGCTGTGTGTGCTTTCCCCTTTTTTTTGCTGCTGGCTGTATTAGTGCATGCTGTTGAAGCGCAGGATATTTATATCTTTGCCGAAGATGAAATGATTATTCGGAGCGTCCGGTTTCAGGGCAATGATTCCTTCTCAGACGGTGTTCTCCGGAATGTTATCGAAACCGAAAAATCACCCTCCCGTTTCGCGCGATGGTTAAATACCAGGATCAGCGACAAGATCGGCAGACCCCCTAACTATTTTGATGTGTATCAGGCCGGTGAAGATATTTCGCGCCTGACAAATTTCTATGAGAGCAACGGATTTTTCGATGTCTCGATCGATACGTCTCTCGCATTAAATTTTGACCGGCATTATGTACGGCTTACGTATGATATCGACGAAGGTGAACGCTGGATAATTCAAGATATCGAATACAGCGGCTTCGATGCACTCGATTCTCTGCTCTTTGAAGAAATCATGGACGATCCGGAATTGGAGAAAGACAATCCATACCGGGTCGACCTGGTCGAACGTGAATATCAGCGTATACTCGACATACTGTATAACAATGGATATGCAAAAGCCCAGATTCAAAATGTGAATGTGAGGTATGCGCGTCAGGAACCGGAAGCATTTGTGTCAATGAGTTTTGATCCCGGTGAGCGGTTTGTATTCGGCGAGATAGGTATGTCGATAGAAGAGGGCCGCGGCTATGGCATCAGTTCACGTATTATCGACCGGATGCTTGTGTACGAAACCGGTGAAATATATAGTCTTGCAAAGCGTACACAAAGTGAGCGGAATCTAAACCGCCTCGGTATTTTTGAATCGGCAAAGATCGATATTCGCATTCCGACTGCCGACGATACTTCACGGTCAATTCCAAGTGTCGTCAATGTCAGACCCCGCAGTAAACATGAAATTACTCCCGAGATTCTCGTCAACGACGAGAACAATGCATTTAATATCGGTCTCGGTGTGGGATATGCAAACCGTAATTTTTTAGGTGGTGCGCGTATTCTTACCCTGCGCTCACGGTTCAGGGTGCAGTCGATACAGGAACTTCAGCTCGCGCGGGTGCTCAACGAGCAGGGGTGGCAGGATCCCTCGTTACTCGGTGCTATCGATATAGGTGCCGAGATAACCCAGCCTTATTTTATTACCACACGCACAAGCGGCCGATGGGGAGTCTCATATATTCTTGAGAAGCATCCCTATATTCAATACAGTTTGTTGAGAAACCGGATCGGTGTCAACCATCAGTTTGCCTCGACGACATATGGATTTCTGGATTGGACACTCGAGCGTATATCGCCGCGCACACTCGGAGATGATATACCGGCTGAAGAAATCGATCAGCAATTACCCCCGCCGGATCGACGGTTTGAAGAACCGCAATTTAACTCGATCATCGCGTTTACCTTGCAACGCGACAGAACCGACGATGTCTTTTCGCCGACGAAGGGTTATTTTCATTCCGGTACAATTGAAGAAGCCGGTTTGCTTCCAATATTTTTTTCGTATATCGGTGAATCGCTTCCGTATTCACAGTATGTGAAAGCAACCTTTACCGGCCGGTGGTATTATCCGCTGGATACACGGCGGAACAATATTCTCGGCCTTCAATTAAAGTCGGGGTTTGCAACACTCTATTCAAGCAGTAACGATACACCGATACCGATCCACCGGCGTTTCTTTGCCGGCGGCAGCGGCAGCGTTCGCGGCTGGAAGAGCCGCCAGCTTGGTCCGCAGGATGAACGGGGTGCAATAGGCGGCAAAGCGATCATCGAGGGAAATATCGAAACTCGTTTAAATATACTCCGGCATCTGGGGCAATTTCCCGTTGATTTCAATAAATTATGGGCCGTGCTTTTCCTTGATTTCGGTAATGTCTGGGAGCGGGGTTCTGATATCAAACCGCAGGAAATTGCACTTGCGACAGGTTTCGGTATACGGTATGATACCCTCATAGGACCGATACGTTTCGACTTTGGTTTCAAATTATACGATCCGAACCGGCCACCACACCGGCAATGGTTATTTGACAGACCGTTTTTTAAAGATATTGCATTTCATTTTGGAATCGGACACGCATTTTAATGAGCTGGAAATCAGTACTAGGACAGGAACGGGTAAAAACTATTCTCAAAAGGTCGTTCACGACTAATAAAACAGCACACGCGTATCTCTTCTATGGTGCGGAAGGTACGGGCAAGGATGCCGCGGCAATTGCATTCGCACAATTACTCAATTGTGAGAACCCCGTTGAAGGCGATGCATGCGATACGTGTTCACATTGTAAGCGTATTGCAGCGTTACAGCATCCCAATCTGAAATTAATTGTACCGCTACCGGTCGGTAAAGGAGAAAAGGAGGGAGACGATCCGTTCAGGACGCTCGACCAGAAAACTATAACTGAATATCATCAGGCAATCGAGGAGAAAGCGCACAACCCCTACTCTCGTATTACAATTACCCGGGCAAACACGATCAAGATCAACTCAATTCGGGATATACGAAGAACAATGCATCTTGCCCGGGCCGAGCGGGGTACAAAAATCATACTGATCTCCGAAGCGGATAAGATGAATCCCAGTGCGGCAAATTCGTTATTGAAAACACTGGAGGAACCGGCCCCGAACACCGTTTTGCTGTTAACAACAGCCCATCGGGATGCTTTATTGCCGACAATAATTTCCCGGTGCCAGCTTGTGCGGTTTGAGTTACTTCGCGAAGATGAGATCAGGAACGGTTTGCTTGCACAGCAAAAAGATCTGGATGAACAACAGGCAATTATTATTTCAAAAATGGCAAACGGAAGTTTCTCACGTGCACAGGAGTTAACCGGCACCGACCTCATTGCGCAGCGGGAAGAGGTGATCGATCTTCTGCGCAATATTCTCGCGCGATCACCGGCGGTATGGATGAAAGAAATCGAAGCATTTCTCGGTCCGAAAGAACGCTATCACGTAGCACGCTCTTTGATGTTGCTTAACCTCTGGCTCCGGGATTCAATGATGATCGAGAACGATAATAATGATGCTATAATAAATCTCGATCAGCAGGATTCGCTGACCAAATTTACCACTCATTTTGATACAGCGACACTTCCGGCGGTAATCAACGCAACCGAACAGGCAATTGCTCTTGTGGAAAAAAATATCTACCTTTCTCTTATCCTTATTAATCTTGCGTTTGATATACGCCGACTCATCGCCAGGCGGTAAAGCCGGCGTTGGAATACAATTCGTATAGTCTGAACTCCGGTGCTGTATGTGGTTCAGACTTTTTTTCATAGTACTACAACGAACGAGGTACCATTGGAAGCACAACAGACAAAACGAATATTAGTAACGGCAGCACTACCCTATGCAAACGGTTATCTTCATCTCGGCCATCTCGCGGGAGCGTATCTTCCCGCAGATGTATATGTCCGGTATCAACGATTAAAACAACGGGATGTGAAATTTATATGCGGATCCGACGAGCATGGTGTTCCCATCACGATTACCGCTGAAAAAGAAAAAACAACACCGCAAGCAGTCGTCGACTATTATCACAAAGCAAATAAAGAGGCGTTCGACCGTTTCGGAATGCAGTTCGATAATTATTCCCGCACATCGTTACCGCTTCATCACGAAACCGCAAAGGAGTTCTTTCTCGATTTCCATAAAAAAGGGATCCTGAAGGAGAAAGCGGAGAAACAGCTCTACTGTGAAAAAGATACTATGTTTCTTGCCGACCGCTATGTTGAAGGTACGTGTCCGAATTGTAAAAATCCGGGCGCACGCGGCGATCAGTGCGAAAACTGCGGCAACTGGCTTAATCAGGAGGATTTGATAGAACCCAGGTGTAAAGTGTGCGGTACTACGCCGGTAATGCGCGAAACAAAACACTGGTATTTTCCGCTCGGCGATTATCAGAAACAGCTTGAAAAATATGTTGAAGAACGAAACAAACGGGACGGGTGGAAGGATAATGTGCTGCAATATTGCCGGAGCTGGTTCAAAGAAGGGCTACAGGATCGTGCGGTCACCCGGGATCTGCCATGGGGAGTGCCCGTGCCGATCGAGGGATATCCGAACAAAGTATTATATGTCTGGTTCGATGCAGTGCTCGGTTATATTTCCTCAACAAAGGAATGGGCACAACAGCAGGGTAATCCCGATGACTGGAAACGCTACTGGCAGCAAGACGATACGAAATATGTTGCTTTCATCGGTAAAGATAACGTCGTGTTTCATTGCATTGTATTCCCTGCGATGTTGATGGCAAAAGGCGGCTATGTATTGCCGGAGAATGTACCCGCGAATGAATTCCTGAATTTCGAGGGACAGAAGTTTTCGAAAAGCCGCGGGTGGGGAATAGATCTGAAAGATTTTTTGGATGAATTTCCGAATGCCGATGCATTACGGTATGCTATTGCGGTTAATTTACCGGAATACCATGACAGCGATTTTTATCTGAAAGATTATCAGGCGCGGAACAATAACGAGCTTGCCGCGATACTCGGCAACTTTGTTAACCGCACGCTTACGTTCGTTCAGAAAAATTTCAATAACACCGTTCCGCAACTGCATTCACTCACCGATGAAGATAAGAGACATCTGGAGTATTTAAAAAATGTACCGCAGGATATCGGCGAGCATTACGAGCGTTATCGTTTTCGTGACGGGCTGCTTGCCGTGATGAATGTTGCCCGTGCTGCGAATAAATACTTTAACGATACTGCTCCGTGGAAATCAATCAAGAACGATCCCGAACGATGTCAGACGACACTGCATATCTGTCTGCAAACCGTGCGAACACTCGGGCTGCTGGTCGAACCGGTGTTGCCCGGTACCGCACAAAAAATCTGGAGGTTGCTGAATCTCTCTTCACTCCACAGCCAACAATGGGATACTGCAGGGGAGCCGGAATTGGAAGCAGGTCATAAACTCGGTGAGAGCGAGATACTCTTTTCACGTATCGAAGATAAAGATATTGATTCGCTGCTCGAACGGCTTGCCGCTGAATCGCGCAAAGCCGAAGCGCCCGTCAAAAAAGATACCGCTCCGATTAAGCCCGAGATAGCCATAGAAGATTTTATGAAGGTCGATCTCCGGACCGGTAAAGTAACCGCATGTGAGAAAGTAAAAAAATCAAAAAAACTATTAAAACTATCCGTTGATCTCGGGAGCGAACAACGTACGGTGGTCGGAGGTATTGCCGAACAATACAAACCCGAAGATCTTGTGGGAAAAAACGTTATCATTGTGGCAAACCTCAAGCCGGCTAAGCTTATGGGTGTTGAATCGAAAGGTATGGTGCTTGCCGCTATCGGTGAAAAAGATAACCCCGTTTTACTTATGCCCGAAGAAGCAATGCCTCCGGGCAGCACGGTCAGGTGAATGTACGGTTCGATGAACATTACTTTGTCAGAGAGCACTATTTAATAAACAAACTAAATATCCTGCATGAAAGCCATAATAATAATCGCAGGAGTAGCTTTACTACTCCTCATTGCCTGTGACCATGGACTCAACCCTGAAGCGGAAGATCTTACACCGGGTATTGACGGTGCAGTCATACTTGCCGAAGACTGGGAAGAAGACAGCGAGGTGCGGGAATTATACGTTGCCGTATTCCAGACCATACCGCAGGATGCCGATGATGCAATCAGCCAATTTTTTCAGGGCAGAATTAAATTTACCGAGCTGATACCGCCGTTTCAAATTGAATATTCGTTCTCGATCGACCTCGATCCGGGTACGTATGAACTCATAGCGTGTGTCGGCATAAAAAGCGATAATTTTTTCGATTTTGAAAGCTGGGTTCTTTCCGGTGTGTATACCGAAACAAATAACCCGTTGGAGCCGACTCCGGTAACGATAGAAGAAAACGGCAGAGTAACGGATATCGATATACAGGCATCGGTGGTGTATACGATACCGTTGGACTTCTAATGTTTATGAAAGGATAGTGACCGACGATGCGTACTGTATTTTTGGTGATTGTGTTGGGTGTTGTTACCTTCATGCTGACAGGGTCGTATGCGGTGGCACAGGGAACGATTACCGGTACCGTGGCAGACCGCGAGACACAGCAGCCGCTTCCCGGTGCCAATGTATTTCTTGAGGGAACCGTGATCGGTGCAGTGACCGACAGCGACGGCAACTTCCGGATAGAGAACGTACCCGAAGAACGTATTACGCTTGTTGTTACAATGGTCGGCTATGAAAGATTCAGCCGGCCGGATATACGTGTAGCCCGCGGTGAATCGCTGTCCTTTAGCATTGAACTTCAGTCAATGGTAATTGAAACATCTCCCGTTGTTGTGACCGCAACCCGGAGTGAGCGGTCGCTTCGTGAAGTTCCGACAAGTGTGTCCGTCATGCAGGCCGAAGAGATCGAGCGGCGGAACGTTTTTTCTATCGATGAAGTTTTACGCAATATACCCGGCGTTCATTTTAATTTATCACAGATCAACGTTCGCGGCTCCAGCGGGTATAGCCATGGTGCAGGAACGAGAGTAGCATTGCTGGTAGACGGTGTGCCGGTGCTTTCAGGCGATACCGGAGAGATCACCTGGGAATTGATACCCGTTGAATTCGTAGAACGGGTTGAAGTAGTAAAAGGTGCAGGTTCGACGTTGTACGGTTCAAGTGCACTCGGCGGTGTCGTTAATATTATCACACGCGATTTACCCGATCGGTCTGTATCCGCAGTGCGGTTGCAGGGTGGTATGTATGATTCACCGCACTATGCTCAGTGGCGTTGGAGTGACCGGACACGGCTGAAGCATCAGTTGCAAATTTCTCACGGACAAAAATTCGGTAATGCACAGATCGTCGGTTCGCTCGGTACGTTGTATGATGACGGTTATCGTCAGAACGACTCGAGACGAAGAACGACCGGATACCTTAAAGGATCGTATACGGTATCACCGTATCAGACCATTACGGTATCAAGTTTTTTTCTAAATCAAATACGCGACAACTTTTTATACTGGCGATCGTTTGATCATGCATTGGAAGTGCACGATGAACAGCTTGATGAGGAAGTCGAATCGTTTCGTATTCAATCGAACCTTGAGTACCGGCATGTATTCGGCAGTGAATCGTTTCTCACGGCGCGGGCGTCATGGTATCATACCGACTGGGATGATAATATCGGCGACGGCAATGCCAGCAGGGCGAATGTTTTTAGTTCCGAGGTACAATTTAATCATACACTGGCACGCTCGCATTTTTTAGTCACCGGTGTGGAAGCATCGATACAGACAGTGGATTCGGATATATTCGGTGAACGTTCAGGTAGTGTGCTTGCCGCGTACATTCAGGATGAATGGAGTATCGGCGAGCGGCTCCGTTTGACCGGCGGACTTCGATTTGATGCAACGCAGCTTGATACTATAGATACATTTACAAATATCAGTCCGCGGGCGGGAGTTGTGTATAAGGTGTCACCCGGACTTTCACTCAGGGCCTCCGCCGGAGCAGGATTCCGCGCACCGACATCTGCAGAAGCATTTGCGACTACCGCAGCATCGGGTCTGATTGTTGAACCGAATCCCGGCCTTGAGGCAGAACGAAGTTGGTCGTATGAAGCGGGATTCAACGCGCAGTTGGGACGATGGATGAATATCGATGCCGCAGTTTTCCAGAATGATTTCCGGGATATGATCGAACCTCAAGCAAGAGTAGATCCCGAAGCCGGATTAACCGCCCAGTTTGTAAACCTTGTTCGTGCACGGGTGCGTGGTGCCGAAGCAGGGATTACCTTCTCGCTTTGTAACCGGAAGCTGCAGCCCAGTATCGGCTATACATTTGTCGACGGCCGAGATCTCGATTTAGATGAGCCGTTAAAATACCGGCACAAGCATATGCTTGTTACCGGAATCCTTGCCCGCATAGCCGGCGGGTGGATTGAGATCGACTACCGGTATATGAGCCAGGTGGAGAATCTCGATACGGAGCTCGGTTTTATTATCGATCGTTATGATGAACATGTTCCGGTGCATGTAGTCGATATTTCAGCGGGTGGCGAAATAGTCGCCGGCGGAATACCGCTGCGTGTTTCGGCAGGTGTAAAGAACCTCCTGCAGTATCATTATGTTGAATTTGTAGCGAACGTTCAGCCGATCCGGCAGTATGTCGCAACAGTGCAGTTGATTATGTGAGGCAGTACTACGAAGAATTTGTGTTTTGGTAATTTGAATTTGTTTATTGTCTTAACAGTAGAAACCTTGCACAAAATGCAAAGATATTTTTGCAAAATGATTAATATTTACATATGCATTAACCAAAATTCAAATGACAAAATGTACAAAACAATGCAAAATCGAGAAGTTTCTGGAATTAGGATTTTGGTGATTTGGATTTGTTTAGAATTTAGAGATTCGGATTTAGGATTTATTATACTTACAGCGTGTTTTGC
>PWXV01000316.1 GCA_003568415.1 Ignavibacteriales bacterium | reverse complement strand
CCTCCTGCATTCCCGCCGATTAAAACATCGGTCTCGGAGTCGCCAACATCAGGTGAAAAGATATCAATGACCAATTGCCCTCCGACATAGGTAGCAAAGTCCGTTCCCGTATTACGGAATATCTGAGCATGTCCGCCAAACCGTATGTTGGTGAAAGCATTTTCATCCCACCGAAAACCAAATATCGGAGATATGGTTACATTATCCGATGCACGGTACGGAGCCATGATATCTGTCTGTGATCCTTGTATACTTGCACGGAACCCCCACATTCCCTGCGGCGGGATGTTGTCCTGTGCATTGAGAACAGAGATTTGAGCCATCACAAATATAATTACAAAATATATAAATCGTTTCATGGTCTATCCCTCCTTACCTAATGTATGTATATTTAAGCATTGATTATTGAACACGTATCAATCCTATGAGAGATACGTTTTAGTCGAGGCCTGTGTTGTATGAATTGAAAAATACACAAAAAGAACGAAAAGGCAAAACTCCGGCATAGAAAATTCAGGTAGGTGTAAATACAGGATTTCCCCTTTTATTTTCTTGTGGTACAACTGAAGTAAATAAATGTTTTATAATCGATCAATTTTCCGCTTGAACGATAAACCAGTAATTCCCGCATGGATCTTCAAAACCTGCGGTATAACCGTAATCTTGTTTCACGGGAGGATGTAAACTTTTCCCATCGTTCTAAAGCGCAGTCTCGTAAATGCGGTCAACGTCATCAACGTGCAGATACATCGCTGCAGTTTTCTCCTTCCATTCACCGCCGGCATTTCCGAACATGATCAGTGCATCGTGTATCTTTATCTCACCGTGCCTGATCCCATCATTATCATCCCGTATAATAAGATGTTCTTTGGCATCGAATACTTTCCGGGTATAATGTATAAATGTTGCTGTGTCTTTAAGAATCAGATACGGCATGACCGGAAGATAATGTTCGGGGATTTTCATTGTGTCGTCCTTTCCGATGAGAATCTTGACGGTTATATGGGACAATATTTCATATCATTACTTGTGGTCTAAATACAAAATTGCTTCCTCTATCCAGTCTTTCTCTGAAACAAGTACTACATCCGGGGCAATCCCCTTATTATCGACACCCATTCCTGCATCGATCCGTCTGCTGCGGGTTGTCGCATACTCCAACCGGAGGGAATAGCACGGAAAATCCGCCGATCTCATATTAGCATAATCCAGAACACCCGCTGTCGGTTGACCCATAACGGTTACTTTTTCACTCTGCATTGCTGCGAGCAAAAAGTTCTCGGTTGAGCTTGCACAGTTTTCATCGACAAGAACCACAACCCGTTCCGGATACGTTTTCACCTCCTCAAAGGTAATCGTGGTATCATCGACGATGCTCACAAATTCCCCCTTATGCTGCTCCATCGTTTCCAGTATTTCGCGCAATAGTTGAATGAGATCGTCGGGAATGTGCGGATTATCGAGCAATACCGCCCAGTTCTTAATATTTTCCTCAGTCGCCAGAACATCCGTTCCGATTACTGTTACGGAGTCAGTATAAAGGTACGGCATGATAGGTGTAAACGAGAAATCCGACCCGCCGCCGTTTCCCCGGAGATCGATAATCCAGTACGGTGCGGTTGCAAGAAATTCCTCATGATGAGTAATTACCGAATCGATGGCGAGTGCATTCCACTCTTCGAATGTTCCTATCCGAATATAGAAAATGTCGTCAGATACTATTTCGCTGCTTACATTCGGAGGACGAGCGTTCGATCTTACCGGTACTTGTTCTCCCGCTTTCGTCCAACCCCCTTCGTTGAATGAAACTCCGTCAAATACAAATTTCTCGATATACGGCTGATGATAAAGATAGTATACGATGGCATTATATGTGTTCCCGTCAATCTGTTTTAATTCAAACTTAACCTTCCCTTCGCTCCACAATTCGGTTTTCGACGATACAATAATACCGGCATAATCCCTGAACTCATTTTCATTTTGAACGACGGCGACTTTGTATGTAGAGTCGCGGTTGACGTAAATTCCTTCGACTGTATCGGAATCCCGCAAACCTTCGACTCTCGAATCGGGGAGATGAATAATTTCCGTAGCGGCAATCATTTCCCGTAAACGAACCGAATCGACGTCGCCCGGGACGAAATTACTTCGCACCTGTATGTGTCCGTCTTTAAAGAAATCAAGCCATTCTTTAATCAAAACCCAACAATAAGATTCTTTTATAATAGATCGGCTCTTTTGCAATAACCGTTCGGTCAGTTCGGTATACAGGGGAAGTGTATCATCGTTTACCTTATCGGTAAAGCCGGCATAGTTTTTTTCGATGTAGTTTTTAACGAATGTAAACTCGTTCTCGCAACTACACACTTGTCCATAGACGGTGATGCTGTTAAACATCACTAACGTCATAAGTAATAATATTGTTTTCATTGGACCTTGTTCTGTGTTTTTTGATATAACTTTGCATAAAATGATAAGGTGCCATAAATACAATCACCTCAATCATTCAACAGTTCATCAATCCGCTCAATAATTGCATCGGCTGATTCCAGCAGTGCCGGAGTGATATACGTTACATCATAAGCAAACATCCGCCTGTCCCACAAGACTGTTCTGAATTCCGAGTCACGGTACAGGTCATAACGTTTTTCCGGTTCAGAGGTTCTACTCACCGGTGGATGGTTGAACAATCCGTGTTTGTATATGAAAGGCCGGGCAGTGATGTCCCACTGGTTGTCCCACTCCCGTTTGGCATCGGCATAACCCTTGAAAAACGCCGCATGCCTGGCTATTTTTAATTTTAGTTGGGGATCGGAAATGTAGCTGCCATTGAGGATATCCCTGTATGCCATGATGGTTCGGTCGTACTGCCTGGTGACCATGATGCCTCTGACAAGATCTGTATTAGCCGTGTCGGCACGCTGTCCGGTGAATAGGGAATCGATACGTTGTACGATACCCATGCCGATATCATAAAGGAGGGAGACATTTTCCCTGTGGTTGACAAAATCTTCTCGGATCGCTGATAAATAAATCATCTCGGTTTCATCTATAGTTCTGTCTACTATTGTCTTCTGAGCATGAGCTGCGGGAAAAGAAATAGCCGCAATGGCAAGGATTAATCCCAAAACTTTCAGGTGTAAATCTTTACTTTTCAGTTTACTTTTCTCCATGTTTTTTTCTTCGTGTAGAGTGGGATGATTCAGTAAATTATTCACCAGTGTTATATAATATCAAAAAAATTTAACCGTAAATGAACGCTGATAAACTCGAATCATAATTCCGAATTTTGTTACTTTTCTATTTTTTCATGATTGACATTTCCCGCTCCGTCATCACATGAAACTTTTTTGAATGCCCGGTGTCTCCAGCTTAAAAACTGAGCGATGTGTTCTCCGCTGTCATCGATGACAAATGTCAGAATATCATCCCATGGCCGGCTCTGCTGTTCCGTTTCGGTCGCAATGAGCCGGTACGTTCCTGGATATTTCCAGGGCTCGAGCGAACGGATACCTAAGTTCCTCCCATCTGCCGAAATCACTTCGGCCACAACAGATTCAACATCTCCATCAATATTCATTTTTAACAGTGGTTGCTCGATACGATCCGGGTTCACCTGTAGATAACAACCTCTAAGTTTGGAAATTTCTGCTTCCGGGAAATCCAGGTATGTACCCGGATTCGGTTCGGGATGCAAATATCTCAGGATCTGGTTCACAACCGGGTGGTGCAATGCATCTCCGTTCTCACCCCGAGCACCCAAATAGACAAAACCGGTTCCCGTGATCGGTGAGTAACTATACCAGGCCGTAAACGAAGGTGGTACACTGCCACCATGACCGAAATAGACAACATCATTATAGACACTAGCCCAGTTATTAACTCCATGTCCCAGGGAGATACCCAGTTTTCTTGCAGCAACGGTAGATGTGGAGGTTTCAAACCGATCGACTGTTTCCGGCTTAAGGAGCTGACTGCCCATGTATTCACCCCGGTTCATGAGCATTCGTACAAATGCCGCCAACTCCTTTGCCCGGGTATTGAGTGCTCCGGCAGGGCGGAACCGGATGTGTGTGTAGAAATCATCGGGTTCCTCATTGTCCCCGAGTAATCCCATTTGCCGGGCTCGTGTAATGTATTGTTCAGACCAGGGTACAAAAACAAGCCGTGTTTTTACCGTCTCTGTTCTGAAAAAACTGGATTGGTTCATCCCCAACGGTTCAAAGATTTGCTGCTGTACGAAATCTTCGTACCTCTGCCCTGTTATCTTTTCAACCAGGTATGCGGTAAGTGCAGGTCCGATGTTGTGGTAGGCCGTGTATTCACCCGGCGGCCATCGCGACTCTAACTTGTAAGGAATGCCGGCGATAGCCTGACTGAGTTCCATCTCCGGTGGATCAGCAGGCAGGTAATCCGACTGATGAAAACCCGGAAAACCGGCTCCTGCCTCCAGCAGATGGGACAGTAATACCGGACGTTCATCCTGCCAGGGATTGCTGATATTCAGTTCGGGTGCGAGTTCATGCAGCTTGTCATCGAGCCGGACCAGGTTTCGCTCCACCAGCATCAGCATGGAAATACCGGCAAACGATTTGCTCACCGAGCCTACCCGAAACATAGTCTCATCAACGACAGGCTCTTCTGTACGGGGATCAGCAAATCCGAAATTCCAGAAAATTGTGGTATCGGGCAGAAGAACGGCAACCTGGGCAGCGGGAGCGCCGGCCGCCGTCCGGATTGAATCTATGCGGGTGTAGAGATTATGTAATGCCCCTTCTGAATTTAAAATGCCAGATTGTTTCTCCTTTTCAATCTCATTCTTGATATCGGTCCTGTTGCTCTCGATTCCGGCACTGATTCTCTCCCGTACCTCTTTCAGCAAATCCACTATCTCCTCCCAGTGTGCATCCGGACGGTTATTGTAATGAACAGGTGCAGTCCAGTCATACTCTTTCCCTAATCTGTCAATGGAAGAATAAACAAGATCCCAAAACACCGGATTACTGACAGGAGACTCATTTACATATTTCTGTATTCCAGAAACCACGGCACAGGGCATTGTATAAGTTTCTTCATTCCCGGCACAATTGTTTGACATATCATGATACGGGTTCCATTTTTCGG
>PWXV01000131.1 GCA_003568415.1 Ignavibacteriales bacterium | reverse complement strand
TAAGATCGCGGTGTACAATCAGCTTCCGGTGTGCATATTGCACTGCATCGCATACTTTCAGAAATAAGTTTAACCGTTCGCGTATAGTGAGCTTATAAGTATCGCAGTATTCATCGATCGGATTTCCTTCGACGTGCTCCATCACGAAATACGGTTGGCCATCGTCTGTGATTCCGCCGTCATACAAGCGTGCAATGTTTTCATGATTAAGCGTGGCAAGGATTTGCCGTTCGGCACGGAACCTGCGGGTCTGTTCTTCGGATGTGAAACCGGTTCGCAGCAACTTCAGTGCAACTTGTTGTTCAAACTCTCCGTCGGCACGTTCGGCAAGGTATACCGTCCCCATCCCACCGTAGCCCAATTCATCGACGATGCGATACGGACCGATGTGCTTTCCCTGCATGCCCGGCTCATCTAATTGTGAAAAAGCAGAAGTCCGGATACCATCAAGGGAATGATCGACAGCTCCGGTGGTGTCATACCCTTGAAGCAAAGAACGCACCTCGCTTAATAATTCCCGATCATGACCGCATGCTTTTTGAATATATTCTTCCCGATCGGTTCCTTCCCGCTCAAGGGCTTCGGAAAAGATCTCCTTTAGTCTCTGCCAGCGTTCGTGAGTCATACCGTCTGTCGTATATCTCCTTTTTTATTCGGTTAATTTTATTGATTTCCGCTATAAAACAGTGGGATTTAATCCCGTTCTGCCAACAATCGATACTCTCCCGCTTTTTCACTTTTCCCCCACTCATCATACATTCCCGCTAATTCACTTCGCAATCGACGTGCATCATTATGTCGAGCTGAACTATCGGAGCGGAACATCGATAATGCCTGGTGGTAAAGTTTTTCAGCCAAAACATAATCGCCACGGTGAGCATAGAGTCGGGCACGTGCACCAATAACCAGTGAACCTGCCTTCTCGCCTAGATGATGCCGTCGAATTTTCAATGCTCTCTGAAATAACGTATCGGCTTCATCATACTCTCCTTTATCAACCAGGAGATTGCCAAGTACAACAAGACTTCCACTCACGCTCAAATGATCCGGATCATGAATCTCTTCCCAGAGCTCCAATGATTCCCGGTAAAGTCCTTCCGCCTTATCAAGTCTGCCCTGCCGGCGAAGTTCATGTGCCAGATGTCCCATTCCTTCTGCCGTAGCCGGGTGCAGGTCACCAAAAACCTTTTGCCGGATATGTACGCTCTGCCGCATAAGCCGTTCTGCTTCCTCATGTTCATTACGATCGGAGAGAATTTTGGATAGGTTTCCCAGTCCATGTAATAATGATGGATGTTCTTCACCGAAAGCCTCCCGTTGGACTTTAAGCGCATTGGTATAGAGCGATTCAGCGATTGTTTCGTTACCGCGATACTCCCGATAAAGATCTGCCAGAAAGATCATACTCTCCGCTACATCCGGATGATCAGGTCCCAGCAAACGTTTACGGATTTCCATGGCTTCCCGATATGCTGCTTCTGCTTCATCGGGTAATACCCGGCTCCTTTTAACCTTACCCACATCCATCAGACTGGATGCAACCAAAAGGTGATCCGATCCATAGGTAGCCCGCCGGATCTCGAGCGCTTGTTCACGCAGTTCTTCGGCTTTTTCTATGCCAACAAGCGGATACCAGGATCCCAATAAAGATTGGGTTTGAGCAACCTGCGGATGTTCATCTCCGAAATGCTCGGTCTGTATGTATAATGCTTGTCGATGAAGAGACGCCGCTTCCTCAAACCGGCTCTGTCGTGTTAAGGCAATTGCCAGATTGTTTAAGCTGTGTGCTACGTCAGGATGGTGAGAACCGAAATAATTCCGCTTTACTTCAACAGCTTTACGATGATTTGCTTCTGCCGACTTATATCGTCCGAGACTCGTGTACACCCTTCCAACGACATCAAACATCTGTGCCTGTACAGCAGGCTGATCGCTGAGCTGTTGGGCTTGTTGTATTCCACGTTCGAGTAATACTCGCGCAGTTACGGTGTCGCCCAAATTTTCTACGGGATCACTTGCTTCGAACAAACCCATCATAAACTCCACCACCTGTTGGGATTTCACTTTTTCCCGTTCGGCTTCTTCAAGAGCCGCTTGTGTCCTCTGTGAATGCCACGTGATCGTAACTCCATAACCGATCAGTAACAGAACAATACTTGTAATTGCGGCAACCCCAAACCGGTTTCGGCGGATAAACTTACCGGTACGATATGTCCACGAATCCGGATGTGCGGATACCGGCTTGCCGGCAAGATATCGTCTTACATCTGCTGCCAATTGTTCGGTAGATTCATACCGCCGGTCTGGTTCTTTACGAAGCGATTGCATCACAATCGTATCCATATCACCACGCAGCCGTCGTCGAAGGTGTTCCGGGTTTGATTTTCTTGTACCGCTGATTGTTTGTTGATGTCTGTCTTTTTCCCCCGACGGCAGTGGGTGAAGTTTTGTCAATGCAGTACTTGGACGTGTCGGTTCTTCATCACAAATGATGCGTTCTATTTCGCTGGGAGTTCGTCCGGTTACATTGTACGGCCGAATGTCGGTCAGTAACTCATAAAGTACAATACCCGACTGATATATATCCGATGACACGGTTATCGGTTCACCGCGAACCTGTTCGGGACTGGCATAGGTTGGTGTTAACGGCAACAAACCTATTCTTGTTAACGGGCCTGCTTCACCGATCACCTCATCCGAATTGAGTACCTTCGCAATACCGAAGTCAACCAATTTCACCTTCCCGTCATCGGTAACCAATATATTGCAAGGTTTTATATCACGATGAACGATCAGTTTTCTATGCGCATATTGTACGGCATCGCACACTTTTAAGAAATGTGTCAATCGTTCAACGATAGTTAGCTTGTGAGCATCGCAATATTTGTCTATCGGTTGCCCTTCGACGTACTCCATTACAAAATACGGTTGACCGTCGTCTGTAATTCCACCGTCATATAAACGTGCAATATTTTTGTGGTTTAATGTAGCAAGGATTTGCCGCTCGACACGGAAGCGACGGATCTGTTCTTCGGAGGTGAAACCGGTTCGAAGCAGCTTCAGCGCAACTTGTTGTTCAAATTCTCCGTCGGCGCGCTCGGCAAGGTATACCGTTCCCATTCCACCGTATCCCAGTTCATCGACGATGCGGTAGGGGCCGATGTGTCTTCCCTTCATTCCCGGACTTTCCAGTTCTGAGAAAGCAGAAGTTTTAAGGTCTTCAAGAGAACGGTCGACTGCTCCGGGATGATCATATGCTTCAAGAAGGGAGAACACCTCGTTCAACATTTCATGATCATTTCCGCATGTCTGCTTCAGGTATTCAGCACGTTCATCGCCAACGAGTTCAAGAGCGTTAATAAAGGACTCTTTAATTTTTTGCCAGCGATCAGGAGACATACCATCACCCATTAATCTCCTCCGTTACTCGTATCAGCCAGTTCCCGGTTTAACCACGCCCGTGCCATATTCCAATTACGGCTTACGGTCGGCTCGGAAATATCCAACGCCTTCGCAGTTTCCTCGATAGATAAACCTCCGAAGAATCTGCATTCCACAACCCGTACCTGCCGCTCATCTATCTCTTGAAGCCGCTCCAGTGCGTGATGTACCGACAAAACATTTGAGATGTCAACTTCCGAAACGGCATCTTTTTCTTCCAGCGTAATTCGTTGCTGCTTCCCCCCCCTTTTCTGTGCTTTCTTTTTCACGGCATAGTCGACAAGTATATTTCTCATTACCTGAGAAGCGATTGCAAAAAAATGACTACTGTTCTTGTAATTTAATCGATCGAATTGTACCAGTTTCAGATATGCTTCATGAACCAAGGCGGTGGTATTTAGTGTGTGATCGGGACGTTCACCCCGGAGTTTGTTCTGTGCCATACGGCGCATATCATCGTAGATCAGCGGCATAAGCTGATCAATGGCTTGATTATCTCCCGATGCGTGGGCGTTCAGGAGTCTGGTTATTTGCGCCGTTTCCATTTTCTTAAAAACCTCAAAGCTACTACATCTGTGGTGACTACTCCCTTTTGAGTAAGTGGTCATAATACATAAAAAAATCGAGATTGGCAAAAAGTTCCGGAAAAAATGATAAATTTTCTGCAGATTTTTGGCTATTACCTTTATATGGGGGATTTGAACAAATTTGAACGAAATAGTAAACGAAATAGTAGTAAAATCAACATCAAAAAGTAATAATAATATATCATTCACCAACCAAGGAGGTTCATAATGAAACCCTTATACATATCTCGTATTACCTTTGTAACAGTGATCTTCGTACTCCTTATTCATCCCGGTTACAGTCAGGGTGAAGAAAAGGCATTCATCTGGAATGCCGATGACCCGGATCTCGAGTGGCACCCCTGCCCGGAGTTCATGCCCGATGACTGCCGTCTCGCCGTACTGCAGGGTAATCCCGAAGAACACAATGCCGATGTATTCTTTAAACTGCAAGGCGGCACAACGGTACCTCATCACTGGCATACATCCGCAGAAAGAATGGTATTGATCTCCGGTGAATTGCACGTTGATTATGACGGCCAGGACCCTGTTGTCATGAGACCGGGGACATACGCATATGGTCCTGCGAAACTGCCGCATGTTACTTCGTGTGAATCGGATGAGCCCTGCATACTATTCATCGCATTCGAGGAACCGGTTGATGCGATACCGACAGAAGAGTAAGAAACATAAAAAACTTGCCCGTCACTTTCTGTAGAATAAGTTCATCAATCATTTACCGGTTTAAAATTTTAATCGATGAAAGTGACGGCAAGTACCGTATGTCTCGATAACTGTAGAGGAGAATACCATGTCAAAAGCAGGAGATGTTTTTGAAAACCCGGCTACCGGTGAACGGGCAGTCACCGTGATCGGAACGGAAGATACAAACGGAGAACAATTTATCGTGGACCTGTTTGTTCAGCCGGGCGGTGCGGTTGTCGGTGAACACTGGCATCCATCTATGGAAGAAAGCTTTACCGTAATGCACGGCAGAGTAGGTTTCCGCATCGACGGCAAAGAAGAAATTGCGGAACCCGGTAAAACTATAAACGTACCTCCCGGCGTGGTTCACGATTGGTGGAATGCCGGCGATGAAGAAGCACAGGTTCGTGTCGAGATGCG
>PWXV01000184.1 GCA_003568415.1 Ignavibacteriales bacterium | reverse complement strand
ATCTCGGTGATAAGCTCGGAACGTGCGATGCCTGCGGCATGGATGTGTTCGAAAGGATGTTGACCAGAGTAGAAATAACTACCGATGATGAAACCTTCTACGCGTGCGGTATGGGGTGCGCTTTCGGTATGACAAAGGAGAGAGAAGGTACTTCAATGAAGGTTGTCGATTTTACTACCATGTCATTGATCAAAGCTGAGCATGCACTTTATGTCACCGGCAGTTTACTTTCTCCCGTTCGGGCAATGATGCCGGTGTTTGCGTTCGGGTCCAATGATGATGCGGAAGCGTTCGTAAACAAATACGGAGGTACTGTACATAGGTACGTACCATTTAAAGAACTTGTTTTGACAATTAGGAAAGAAAGGGGAAGATAAGCAATAAACGCGGCACTGTAGTAATCAATTAGATGGCAAAACTATCAGTGACAAAAAGATTGTTTCGATAAATTTTATGCGATGCACTTAATATCCATAAGTGCATCGCATATTTAGGTATTATATTACGTAATATCAGTTAATAATATTTTCGTCACCCTGCTTCTATAACCTCACCGAGTGATATACCTTCCAACGATACATTACATAGCCGACCGAGTATACGAACCCCCGCCTGCCTCGCCTCTTCGAGGGCAGATGCAAACGCCGGATCGATTTGTTCGGCTGCCTTCACCGCTTTCGCATCTTCACGCTGAACGACAAACAGAATTGCGCCGTCATACCGTCGTTCCCGAATCAACTTCGAGAGTGTACGAACGTGTTTTGCCCCACGGGCGGTGACGGCATCGGGGAATAAACCGATACCGTTTTCCACCAGAGTAACGCTCTTTACTTCAATAAGGAGCGGTTCTTTATCCGGATCCTCGAGTAAGAAATCCCACCGGGAACCGGCAACGGTGTACTCCGCTTTTATGCTGGCATAACTACTGAATTCTTCCAGTGCCTTCATCTCCAGTGCTCTGACAATAAGTCTGTTCGGAAATGTCGCATCGATGGATACCAATGCGTTACCATCGGGGGTTTCGCAGAGAACGGCAGACCACTGTGTTTTTCTTTTTGAATTAGGGACGGACCGGAGCCAGACACTTCTCCCGGGCACGAGAAGTTCTTTTAACCGTCCGGGATCGGGAAGATGTGCTTCAACGCGATCTTTATCATTACCCTCCAACGCACACCGGATAAGGAACCTGTTCGGTCGTTCCACAAACCGTGTCCGGACCAGGGGAAAATTAAAACTATAAAAAACCTGTTTAGCAACCACCACGGATATATCTTTTATTGATGATATTATTCAATATAAGGAAAATATCGTTTCTATGACATCATTGATTTCTCAGATTCACTTTCTCTTGACTTTTTTCCCGTATTGTCTTATATTGGTAATGATAATCATTATCATTATTGTTCATGAGCATGATCGTTAGTAAGAAAACAAACGGCGTCATGGGAAGAAAAAATCCGAAAAAATGGGAGCATCGATTCCGCGAGATGGGCATGCGGTTCACCGAACCGCGACGTGTCATATTGGAGGTACTTGGCAATACCGTCGAACATCTTTCTGCAGAGGAAATTTACATGCGGGTTTATAAAAAACATCCGAATATCGGCTTAACAACCGTGTACCGGAATCTTTATACCCTCGAGCGGATGGGAATCGTTACAAAATTTCATTTCGGTGACGGATGTCACCGCTATGAGTTAATAGAAGGACATAAAAAACCCGATCATCATCATCACCTCGTTTGTACCGGATGTAAACGAATCATCGATTATGATGATTTCATGGACGAAGAAATTGCGTACATAAAAAAAGTAGAAAAAGCGTTATCGCGAAAACATTCATTCGACATAACCGACCACGTGATTCAGTTTTACGGGCTTTGTAAAAAATGTAAAGCTGCATAAACTCTGTAAGCACATACAACAATGATACAGTAAAGGAGAAAGATATGACAAAAGAAGAACTCATCAAAGGATTAAACGAAGATCTGGCAGCAGAATTAGGAACCGTCATACGGTACAACTATCAGGCGGGAAAATCGTTCGGCGTTATCGGGATCGAGCTGCGCGAAATGTTTGAGGAGGAAATAAAAGACGAACTCGGACATGCATCGTTTCTCACCGACATCATCATCGATCTCGGAGGAGAACCGACCACGACGCCGAAAGAATTCGAAAAACCCGATACTATCAAGGAAATGCTTGAGCTGAATATAAAGATGGAATTGGAAGACGTTGAGAACTACAAAAAGCATGCCGAATGGGCAGAGCAGCTCGATATGATAGAACTAAAAATGAAGCTGGAGGATATGGCCGCCGATGAAGCCGGCCATGCACGCGAAATGCGGAGAATTGTCAAAGGACTATAAAAACGTATAAAATAACATGCCGCCTGTTTTAATCAGCAGGCGGCTCATTGAAAGAGAAAATCAAGATAATTTAAAAATGAGAAGGCGGCTTCGGTTCTTCTCCCGATGCTCCCCCTTCACCACGTAACTTGTTTACCTCATTCCGCAGATCTTCAATCATATCTAAAAGACGTCGTTCAAGATCATCCATCCGGTTTTCCAGTTGTGAATGTGTGTGTTCCGATCCTTCCTCATGATGTTTCAGGTGATTTTGAATCCGCTCCTCAACACTCTCCACAAGCGCTTTGACTTCGTTTATTTTGGTTGTTGTCCGCCTGTTTACCGCTGCGGAAATTTCTTTTTTCAAGAGATCCTCTTTGGTCTCTTTCTTTCTCGGAGCTTTTCTTGCCTGTCCCATAATAGCACCCTTATAATGTGAATAAATACATGCGTTTATTTATCCCATCCCGTGCTGAACGTCATCCGGCATTCCTCACATACCATCAATGTACAGAATTCCAATTAATTTTTCATATTTTAACAAAATAGGCATAATTGGGCTGTTTTAGCGAATTCCCCACCTTAGTAATTGCTTACAATTATTTACACAGGGATGAATTGACCTTGTTTGATACCGCCTGTATATAACAAAAGAACTTTGTGATATTTATAGATGTTGGATACAAATTATCCATTATTAATTTGTGACATTTTCTTTATGGAACTCGGTCTTTACACTTTTGTCGAAAACACCCCACTACCAGGAAATGGTGAAAACAGAACTCCTGCTGAACGGGTAAAACATTTACTGGAAGAAATTGAACTTGCGGATCAGACAGGTCTGGATGTGTTCGGTATCGGTGAACATCACCGGGAAGAATACATCTCGTCCGCACCGCCGGTACTACTTGCGGCGGCAGCAACACGGACATCATCTATCCGCCTCACCAGTGCCGTTACCGTGCTCGGTTCGGACGATCCGGTCCGGGTCCACCAACAATTCTCCACGCTGGATCTGATATCGAACGGCAGAGCGGAAATCATGGTCGGCCGCGGTTCGTTCATAGAATCGTTCCCCCTCTTCGGATACGACCTGAACGATTATGATGAACTTTTCGCTGAAAAACTTGAGCTCGTGCTTGCACTCCGTGAAAATACATTTATTACGTGGAATGGAACGCACCGCCCGTCGATTCAAAATCGTCCCGTCTATCCGCGACCGGAACAGGATACAATACCGCTATGGGTCGCCGTCGGCGGCACACCGCAATCGGCATATCGCACCGGCGCCCTCGGTTTGCCGATGGCATTGGGTATAATCGGAGGATACCCGGCACGCTTTACATCATTCGTTGATCTTCACAGAAAGGGAGCCGAAGATTACAACCACCCGAAGCCGATGCTCAGTATCAATTCACACGGATTCATCGCAGATACTTCCCGGGAAGCTGAGGACATTGCATTTCCAGCTTTTAAATATGTAATGGATAAGATCGGGCGAGAGCGCGCTTGGTCACCGTTGACAAGAGAACAGTTTAAGGCATCGCTTGAACTGGAAGGAGCTAATTTTGTGGGAAGTCCTCAGCAGATCATTGATAAAATAATGTATCAATACGAGCTGTTCGGACATGATCGTTTCTTAATGCAGATGAGCGTGGGGAGCGTGCCGCATAAAAAATTGCTCCGCTCGATTGAATTATTTGCAACGGAGGTTGCACCGGTGGTGAAGAAAGAAATGGTTAAAAACTGATTATATCATTTTCGATTCCCGGTCAACACAACAATAACGATCCATACGATTACCCTGAATACCATTGCATATAAGATCTCGATTGCAACCGGTCCTTCTTTTATATATCCGAAACTGACCAATGTGAGAACGAACAGATGGGCACCGGCGATTACCGCCGTTAATTGTAATGCCCATCGTTTCTTTTTCCATAAACCGATCCCTGCTATGAGTGCAAGCATACCAGCGACGGTATTGTATACGATGAGTGATGTAAGGGTAAAGTAGTCCACTTCTCTCATTCCTGTTAATACCGAAGTGCCGGACACCAGGGAAGCGGAGCCGACCAAAATACTGAGTATCGATGCAAGTTTCGTTTTCATTTAATCTCTTTTATTTTTTAGGTGTCTAAGTTCTCTTCTCCCGGAATCGGTCAATAAACCTTCGAATATGAGCGTTGAGATCGAAGCCAGTGCTTCATCGACAGGATAGGTGTCCCGGATCATTTCGGGAGCAACGATAACACCCCTGAGCGCACCAAGATAAGCCGGAAGGATTACCTCTTTATGTAAATCTGACCGCACCATTCGTATGAATATTCCTTCTTGAAGTACCGACAAATAATTATCGAATACTGTTTTGCGGACATCATCGACTTGTTTCCACAATTCATAATGATATACACGTAAATAATCCCGGTATGTCTTACCGAAAACAACATAGTTTTTTCCAATAAGTTGCCACAATTTATATAAACGCTCGATATAGTCCAGACTTTTTTCCGTAATTTCTTTATAAGCGCTCATTACGGCAACGATCTGTTTTTCAACAACGGCTTCGACAAGATTTTGTTTCGAATTGAAATACTTATAAATCGTTTTCTTGCTCATTTGCAAATCCACAGCGAGTTCATCCATGGTTATTTTTTTAAAACCATACGTAAAAAACTTTTCCTTTGAATGTTCGATTATTCGTTCCTGAAGATTACTATTTTTTGTCATATCAATTTTTATACTACGAGTGAAATTTAATGTCTAATACATTGCAGGGGTGAAACTATACCATTCACCCCTGCACTGTATGTTATCTT
>PWXV01000017.1 GCA_003568415.1 Ignavibacteriales bacterium | reverse complement strand
TCTGCGGTTCCAGTTTTTGTATTCTCTCCCACAGTTTCTTTGCCGATTTTGATGCTTCTTTATATACCGATGGGACATCAACTCCCTGCACTTCTCCGTCTTTTACAATCCATTTACCATTGACCATAACTGAATTCACCATCGAAGATCGCATGCCGAACAGAAAATGGAACAGCAAATTATCTTCAGTTAGCGGTGTTGGGGGATCGTAGTCAAGGACCACAAGATCGGCAGCGGCATTCTTTACCAGCGGACCGATTTTCCTGCCAAAAATATTCGATGCAATCCTCACACCTCCGGTGATGAATGTTTCGAGTGTGAGCGGATCGGGACTCAGCCCGGCATCACGCATTTTGAAAAACATCAACCTCGCATCTTCGAACATATCGGCAGGGAAACCGTCGGTGCCGAGTGCGGCACGATCTCCAAACAGCAAAGTTGGTGCATAGCCGACATTATTATTCATATTCGAGCGGGTATTATGTACCATCCAGCCGCCGGCTTTTCGTATTCTGGCATAGTCTCTCTGCAGCAGGTGTATGCAATGAGCAAATATAGAATTTTCACGTAAAATGGTGTGCTCTTCCAATCTCGAAATCAGGTCGGTATTATATTTTTCATTTGCGACCCGAACATCGACCGCATCCTCGGCTACGTGAATATGCACACCAGTATTACACTTATCAGCTAACTCAGCACATTTTTGTAGAGAATCATCACCAAGTGTGAACGAGGCGTGTGCTCCGACCATCCCCCGGATCAACGGGTTGTTTTCGTTTGCTTTGATGAACCGCTCATTCTCTTCGATCCCCTGATCCCGTTTTTCCATACCTCCACGGTCGGTTACTTCATAGCACAAGATCCCCCGTATGCCAACATCTTCAAATGCCTTTTTGATCACATCAAGCGAGCCGGAAATATGGTTCGGTGAAGCGTGATGATCGATCAGAAGAGTTGTCCCCCATCGCACCGCTTCGACTGCACCGATGAGTGCGCTGTAGTATATTGACTCCTCATCAAGTGACCGGTCGACTCGCCACCAGATCTTTTGTAATATCTCGGGGAAGTTTTTCGGCAATTCCTCAGGTGGAGGCATGCCACGTGCGAGACTTGAATACATATGCGTATGTGCACAGGGTAATCCGTGCATGATAAATTTTCCATGCAGGTCGACAACTTCTTCTGCATTATCCGGTGAAAGGTTTTTCTCCCGTTTTGTAATAATGCCATCTTGAATTCGTAAATCAGTTTCTTCTATTGAGGGCGGAAACAATGTACAAATCTTAAGATTTTTTAAGAGCATATTCACCTATATTTTATCTTTTGTGTTTGTCTAAAAACCCGAAGAAAGCTTTAAAAAGATTATTGTTGAATCAATGCATTTAAAGCAAACGTGCCCAACCAGTGACTTCCTTCATAAGTATCATCAACCAGATGGGGTAAAGAATACCGTATATGTTCATAAGCATTGTTTCTCAAATGATCATATCCCGGTAGTTTATTTGCAATACCTGTCAGGCACCAGGCACGGCTGAAATTCAGTCCGTCAAGATGAACGAGCTTACCGTCGGCCCTGTCGGTGACGATTCCGGGAGCTAATTCGAAATCCTTATCCTGTAATTGCGGCAAGAAGGATGAGAGCCATGCTTCATATTCATCCCTTTCCAGTATCTTGCTCATCAGGAACGCTTCCTCCAGACAGGGTGATAAGAAATCGAATCCACTCGGTTCCCAATCTATGGGGCACCCTGTATCGTTCAGGTAGTAATCCTTTGCACGTGTTTCGATAGCCAATTTCAATTTTTCGTCCCCCAGAGTAATTGCATAATCATGCGCCATTGACATACCAAAAGCAGTGTTTGTGTGTTCACCAACTCTGATGGGATAATATAAATCCGGCAAAAATTCAATAAAGCGTTCGACCAGCAGATCGGTCAGGGGTTGTAAATTCTGCTCCAATTGTTGCGCCGATGGATGATCCCACGTATGCAATGCCTCGACTAATTTCAGCAACCATCCCCATCCATACGTACGTTGGAAGGTGGTGTTGTTTTCATCCTGAAAGAATGCTACCTCTATAGCTATATTTTCCGGGGTGATGTGATTTTCTAATTTTTGGATTATTTCATCTTTACGTTCCAGTTCCGGGAATTCCTTCATCAACACCACCAAACTCCAATGACCGTGCACGGCAGAATGCCAATCGAAACAACCGTAAAATGCAGGACGTAATTCCCTTGGTGGCTTAAGATCGCCGTCATCTCCCAATACCTGACCCAATTTATTGGGATATTCAATCGTAATACAATGCAACGGCAGTTCAGCCAGTTGATTGGCTTGTTCGAGTTTCAGCTTTATCGGATCATAGGACGAGACCATATCTTCTTCTTCATTTGTTTGACAGGCAAAAAACATCACACTAACAACCAACAAAGGTACTATATGATTTTTAGTTAAAAAAATAGTTTTGCCCATAATTGTTATGCCTTTATAGTTTTTAGATTGGCTAATTCAGGATGCACTTACTACTTTCAGACATCCGTTTGCAGTTGTTTCGATATTACATTTTCCAACGATCGCAAATCCGGTTCTATTTCAATTTCTTTTCCGGCAGCAGTCATTGCCGTCTGGATGTCTTTCAATCCATTACCGGTAATTACAGTAAGTACCGTTTCATTCGATTTGATAATTCCTTTTTCTACGGCTTTCTTTATACCTGCAACACCGGTAACACCGGCAGGTTCACCGAACACCCCACCCAGACGGGCAGTTTTACGCATAGCATCGAGAATTTCATCATCGGATACGGCGACCATTTCACCGTTCGATAACTTCACCTGCTGTATAGCCCGACGCCAGTTCCGGGGCGTTCCCACGGCAATGCTGTCTGCAATAGTATTAGTTTCGGATGGGACAAGGTCATTGCCTGAGTAGTACGCTTCCAATATCGGTTTTGCTCCCTCGGCTTGTACACCGAGGAGCCGGGGAGATTCAGGAATGAGTCCTGCTAATTTCATCTCCTGCAATCCTTTTCCGATACCGCCAATCGTACAGCCGTCACCGATAGAAACTACAAGCCAGTCGGGAAGTTTACCGCCGTTTAATGCACCGGCGCCGGTAAACTGTTCGGCAATTTCATGTCCGCCCGTTTTTTTCCCTTCGACAAGATAGGGATTCGTACCGCTGCTGCGATTGTACCATCCGAAATTTTCGCATGCTTCCCAGCACATGTCGAAGGCGTTTTCATATGAACCCTTGACACGAAGCACCGTTGCTCCGAAGATCAACAGTTGAGTAACTTTCGGCTGCGGTGCACGCTGGGGGACGAAAATGTAGCTTCGTAAACCCATAGACGCAGCCAACCCCGCAAGGGATGAAGCTGCATTTCCCGTCGATGCGGCAGCAACGGTATCGAAACCGAACTCGACTGCTTTCATGACACCAACAGCACTTGCCCGGTCTTTAAATGAGTTGGTAGGATTTCGTCCGTCATCTTTCAGATATAATTGGCGTACACCAACCGCTTGAGCTAAACGTTCTACGTTATAAACGGGAGTCCATCCAACATGCAAGTTTGGTAACGGTGCTGTAAAAGATACTGGCAAAAATTCCCGAAACCGCCATTGATTAAATTGACGTGAAGCGATTATATCCGAAGTGAGCGTTGCTTTAATTCTATCATAATCGTATTGAACATCGAGAATACCCTGCAAACCGCAGGTGGGACATACGTAGATGTGTTCGGGGGGATATTCTTTTTGACAGACGAAACATTTTAAAGATGTGGTGAAATTTTGTTTATTCATAAAATTACTCTGCATTTCTCTTTGAGGTGCTTGTCTTAAATTCTCCTTGCAATCCACGCTTCTTTATATATTCTTCGGGCGTTAAATCTTGTCCTTTCACTTTCTTTGCAGATTTCAAATTTTTTATATCCTCCCTTGTTTCCAATCTTTCATAAGAAACCTTGTTCTTATTCATTTCCTTCCAATCTCTAACAATGTCATATCAAAATTTTTCATTTACCAGATACTCTTCCACTTCTTTCACAAAATCCTTCGCCACATCGATAAATGGAGTCACTTCTTGAATGGATAGGTCCTTATATTCACGATAATCACCAATCTGTCTCAATTCAAATGCTTTCATCAATGAACGTCCGAATTCTTTTGGGAAAACATTATTCTTTACAAACTTCCGATTAAAAAAAGATATAACACCACTATGCTTTGATGATGAATATTACTCAAATACAATTAAGGCCAAGACTGCATAAAACATAGAGTAATATATTCTATTCATTACTGATCTTGGATTCTTTCCACCCTCTAAAAGATGTAATGCTTCATCAATGCAATCTCGAGATTGCTGTAATCGATATTTTGAAAGCTCTATCCTCTTTTGGTGAGTTGTCACGCAGGAATCCCCTCCCGTCTAATTGATTTCACAATCGGGGATTCGGACATCGGACCTTCCGTAAGTTCCTGTTCATCAAACAATAAAACGGAAATAAATGTATCATATCTCAAATTTATTTCGAATGCTATATCATATATTGCCGATTCAATCTTGGGAGTTCTTTTATCAACCACAATCATTACGTCAATATCAGAATCTTCTGCATTATCTCCACGGGCTTTTGAACCATAAAGAATAAATTCAACAAGACAAAACTTTTTAGTAAGTTCCGCTTTGAATTGCAATAGAGCGCTCCGTTCGTTTTCTTGTAATTTTTCCAACCCCATAACCATTCTCATTATTCTTTTATAATAATCATATACGATATTTATCCAACCGGTTTTGTTATCTTTTTATCCTTTGCTTTTAATTCCTTTTTCATCTTCTCAAGCGACAATAATATAACTTCGTTCGTTGCGGGAAGTGAAAACTCCGGTTCATATTCATGGTTTCCTGCCGCCGAGATTGCATCTTTAATAGCTAACCATACCGAGAGCGCCAGCATCAATGGTGGCTCGGCAACTGCCTTGCTTCTCCGGATAGTTCCGACCGGGTTCGGCGCTCCCTTTAATAGGGATACTCGGAAATCTTTCGGAATATCCTGCACCGAGGGTATTTTGTAGGTATCCGGCGAGTGGGATATCAGGTTTCCTTTCTCATCCCATTTCACCTCTTCGGTTGTGCACCACCCAACACCCTGTATAAAACC
>PWXV01000192.1 GCA_003568415.1 Ignavibacteriales bacterium | reverse complement strand
GAAGTCGGGTATACTCGCATCATAACCGGCTTTCTGTGCGAAACGATACATATTCGTTAGATGGGTACGGAACCCCTCATCCCACGGCTCTTCTCCGCCGGGTGCGGTTTGATCATCGCCGAACCACCAGTACCAGTCGGACCCTTCGGCAGCGTAGATCGATTCCCACGCCATGTATTCATACCATTTTTGTGATTCTTCTTCAGGTTTATCACCCATCGGGTCAGGGCGTGGTATACCGATCTCATCGATATCCTGCCGGGCCCGTAACAGATGTTCCCACGCGTTATTCTCTTCTTCTTCACCGATCCACGTATCGTAGTTTGCATTGATCCATGAGCCGGGATATAACCAGTGAATGGATTTTAATATTTCAACCGGATGAGCGGGTACTTTTCTTTTTGGATTTCCGTGGATGTATTCGCTCATCGTAACCGTGACGATCTGCCGGGATTCATATAATGCGCTCAGTTTACTGTACAATGCATGCAGGAATTCCTTCCCGTCATTATCATATCGGTACCACTCCCACGCATTTTCTCCATCGAGAATGACCGTCAGTAAACGAGGTTCCTCATCTTTATCGGGTGCATACGATAGCACACGACGTATAAAATCATCGGCAGCATCTTCTCCTTCAAAATTCTGATATACAAAACCGATACGGTCGGATAACTCGGTGTCCCTGAACACAACACCCAATGATTCATCATCCCGTTTTGTTGCAGTGTCTGCAAACGCACGGTAGGCGTAATAATGTCTTCTGTTCTTCGGCATCGAGTTTCGCAAAATCCGCCGGTCGGTTGCAATCCATTGAATGTCATATTCGAGAAACGTTTTCACGACTTCCTGTGCAACGGCACCTTCGGCAGGCCACATACCGTATGGCCGCTGTCCGAACGTTTCCTCATAATATTTTACGGCACGTGCAACCTGTGCCCGGGCATCATCGGGATATGCATACCGTGACGGCATCGGATCACGGGGCTGACTTATTGTTGCCAGTTTCGTATCGTAAATAAGCGGTAATATCGGATGATAGAACGGTGTGGTGATTACCTCAACCTGACCGGTATTCGCTTCCGGATCATACATCAATTCTTTATGAATGGGGATTACATTTGCGAGCACCTTATACGTCTCTGCAATAATGCGATTGCAATCGTCTTCGGTTATGGTTCGTCGAAGATAGTATTTACCTTTTCGTTTACCGACAAGATCGGTGAGGTCGACGACCGATCCATCGGGTAACGTCACAGCACCTTCAAGAAAATCCGGATCGAAATGGGCCAGGTAGAACCAGAACTTTGCATCCCGCATGTGCTGTTCGCTGAAATCTTCCCGTCCGCTTGCAAGCTCGTTGGTGAAATGGTGCTTCAATTTTTCATATTCGGGGAACCTTCCGATCTGCACTTCACTTATGCCGAAGGCATTCCAGGGATTCCGGTACAGAAAATCACGATCCTCATCGTTGAATTCCGAAGTGGGCTTCAGTGCAAGGTCAATCCACGGGTCGGTTGTGCCGGCTGCCTTTTCAAAATATCGATCGGCATCGATGCGGTTTTTATCCGGCAAATAAAACGGCTGCAATCGATTGACGTAATATTCTTCAAGTTGATGTAGAAGTGATGAGGTGAGATTGACTGTCACGTGAACATCAGGATAATCCTTCAGCATTGCGGTCATATCGTAATAATCCTTCGTGCCGTGTGTGCGTACCCACGGACCGATCAGCCGGTCTTTCACCGGATTGATATATGAGGGCTGGTGCTGATGCCAGATGATATTCAGATAGAGCGTCTCGCCGGATGATTTGTATCTGTCTTTCATATCTTTTTGATCATCGTCATAAAGTGAAGCAAGAGTCGGGTTTTCATCAAAATTGATTTCACCGCTGTATGTATATGAGAAAACATTATTATATCCCGATTGATTATAGTTTTCTACGGTAACGGGGTTCTCCGGATCAAGTACCCAGGATGTATCGTCTACGATAAATTTGTATTGATAAATACCGGGAGGCATTTCAATGACGGTTTCCCAGAGACCATCTTCATTTTTGTTCATCGCTCCGCGGGAATGTGACCAGCTATTAAAATCTCCTGCGACTACGACCGTTTGAGCAGCTTCATTCTGGAAGGTAAATATGATCCCGGAATCAACGACCGTGGGCTGGGAATATGCGGCGAATTGCAGGATAAAGAATAATAGAGTTATAACAAATGATTTCATAAAATCTAATTTAGTGTGATGTTACTTTGATAAGATGGAGGCCATGTGCCTTCGCATTTGCAATTACGCACGTGGAATCCGTCTTACTGATCCAGACCTGACAGGTTTGAAAAACCTGTCAGGTCTTATACAGAGCTAATCTTCTCACCGGAAAACTTCCGATGTTACAAACATTTACGCAACCCCATCTTCCCTCACTCAGATGGAGCCCACCTTTCCTTCCCTATACCCCGGCACAGGTGGACGCCATCTTGCCATCTCCCTCATCGTACATACATCATACGTTTTACTTCTACGAAATCGCCTGCTTCTATCCGGTAGAAATACATACCGCTGCTGAGATGGGAGGCATCGAAGTATTGTGTATAGGTACCTGCATTCCGGAATTCATCCACAATGGTTTTCACTTCCCTTCCGAGAACATCATACACTTTCAGCGTAACATGAACCGATTTGGGAAGTGTGTATTGTATAGTCGTTCCGGGGTTAAACGGATTCGGGTAGTTTTGCCGTAATGAGAATTTCTCAGGTGTACCGGCATCATCATCCCTTCCGATATTTGTAATAATATCTTCATCGGGTCCTTCAAGGTACTCTGTTGTAAGAAGGTAGAACTCTCCCGGTTCCATCACAAACACACTATCGGGATCGGTATATTCAAGGGTATCACCGGTAAAGTAATCGAACCACGTTCCGGTATGCTGCAGACTGAGCTGTACATTCCGGGGGTTAACATCGAAATTACCGATGACAGCCGCGTTCATATCATCGTGATTCAAGTAAATGCGCTTTATCGAACCGCTTACCAGAAGATCATAATCATCGGTGCGGAAAACATCGTGCTCTTTTTTGAGATTAATTAAATGCGACCATGTTTTATATAAATTGACACGGTTCGGATCGCTCAGATATTTATTCCAGGGTATCGGCATCGGGTCGGTACGGCCTCTGTCGATACCGAGGCCATAATCGTACCCCAGTTCGCCGAACTGCCAGATCATTTTCGGTCCGGGAATGGTAAAGAAAAACGCGCCGGCAAGCTTCATACGGTTCAGTGCAGTATGCAATTCAGCAATATCGTAATTTTCGTTGCTGTTTCCGTACTGCAAATTCTTCCACATAAGACGCTGCTCGTCGTGGCTTTCCATATAACCGACAACGTGTGGATAATCCCAGCCCCGCTCCTGATATGATATCCATGAAAAGTTAGACTTCCCACCATCGTGGTATCCCATGGTCGCTTCATTGTAATTATAGTTTAAATTACCCCAGAGTTTCATCCCATAGTTTGCAAGCACAATTTCTTCATCGTTATCGGCAAGATGTTCGAGGATCACGTATGCGTTCTCGTTCACTTCCCAGATCCGGTCGGCCATACGCTTGAGGTTATCGACCCGCTCCTGATCATAGAGACTTCCCCAGGGGTCATTGCTCCCTTTAAATTGCGTCGTAAATCCCTTCGTGAGATCAAACCGGAAACCGTCTATTTTATATTCGGTGATCCAGTACTCATTCACTCTGTCCATAAATTGTTTAAATGCAGGCGAGCCATGATCCAGTTTATAACCGAATTGCATTGCAGTGTTCTGAAAAATTTGATCCGAATACCAAGGGTTTTCTTCAACATCATCATACATACGCCACATCGGCGATTGTCCCCAGGTATGATTGAACACCTTATCGAGAATTACCGCTATACCCCGCTTGTGGCACTCGTCGATGAATTTTTTCAGGTCGCGGCTCGTACCGTAAAATTTATCCGGTGCAAAATACATAACAGTATTATATCCCCAGCTCAAATTACCCTCAAACTGATTGATGGGCATAAGCTCAATTGCATTTACACCGAGCCGTTCGAGATAGTCAAGCGTATCTTTGAGTGTTCGATAGGTGTGATCTTCCAGGAAATCACGAACAAGTAATTCGTAAATCACAAGGTCTTCAACCGCAGGCGGTTCGAAGTCGGTTACCTGCCATTGATACTCATCGCGGCCGGGGTGAAGGATCGAAACCAAATGCTCGGTTTTTCCGTGCGGATACGGCTTGAGATCCGGGTAGATATTCTTCTCGATTATCTCGGCATCATGCCAGGGATCGAGTACTTTGCGGGTGTATGGATCAGCTACCCGTATATTGCCATCGATGAAATATTGAAATCCGTATTCAGTATCGGGTTGAAGGTCTTCGATCGTAATCCAGTAATGAACGCTGTCCTCACTATGATATGCCCTTTTCATAAAATAATCGCCGTCAACCTGCCAGTCGTTGAAATCGCCGATCACATATACAAATTCTTTATACGGTGCATACAATACAAGGGTAACTTTTGTATCATCGCCGTCATAATAATTGATCCCGTCGATAACGCCCGCAGGCAGCGGTTCATCAACCACGTCGGGATTTACATTAACGAACATATCGGCAGTATCGGCGATACCTTCCGTATCGACGGCTACTGCGCGGAAGTCGGTTCTACCGGTACTTTCAATGATCACTTCATATTCAAGCGTATCGGATTCGGTTTCTATCGCCAGTTCTGTCTCATTAATATAGAGCGTGATGCTCTCGAGGGGATCGTTGAGGGAGTTGGCGATAACCTGTAGTTCGAGCATTTCATTAAGCTCGACAAATTTCGGACTGAGGAGCGTTGCATGCGGTTTGGTAAATGTAACGTTAACCGGTGTGTCGAACACATCGACGAAAATATCGGCACCGCCGTCATCTTTACCTTCGAGATACTGACCGCCAACTGTTTGACCACTCCGGAATACAAAAGCCAACTGTACCACGTTTTCACCGTCGGGGAAGCCGTAGTATTCCTGAATATCTTCTATATGTAGTTCATATAAATCGTCATTTACGCGTTCCAGCCGGGTATCTTCCGTATTCTCGCCCCAGCCAGTTTTCACATATCTCCAATCACCGCCATCGGCACTCTCTTCGGTTATAACTCCGGTGT
>PWXV01000066.1 GCA_003568415.1 Ignavibacteriales bacterium | reverse complement strand
TGGCGAAGTTCTTCGATAGACTGGATAAAGATAATAAGCTCACGAAGACGATCATCTATAATCTAAATCCCCGTGATAACGAGCTGATTGCGACAATGATCGGAAATTTTCAGGACGGCAGTGTACCGGGTAAAATGCAGTTCGGCTCGGGCTGGTGGTTTAACGACCAGAAAGACGGCATCGAATGGCAGCTCGAAGCATTATCGAACATGGGTTGTTTGAGTCAGTTCGTCGGAATGCTGACCGATTCCAGGAGTTTTCTGTCGTTTCCGCGGCATGAGTATTTCAGAAGGGTGTTGTGTAATGTGTTGGGGCGGGATATGGAAGGAGGGATCCTGCCGAATGATTTAGATCTTGTCGGTGTACTAGTACAGGATATTTGCTATAATACTGCATCCCGGTATTTTGGATTCAATACGTAACAGCAAATGACATCACCTATGCAAAATAAACGATCGGTTCTGACATATGGCTTTATGTTTATATCTCTCATAATGATACGGACGGCGGTAGGTTTCACACAAGAACCGGTTTTTGAGGTGAAGGTATCATCAGGAGCAATCGACCGGATCAATTCTATTGTTTCATTTTATGTAACCTCCGGGTTTACAACCGATCACTATATTATGAAGGACAGGAAGGGTGTTGAGGGGTTATTACAGATCGACAACCTGAAATTATCTTGGTTTATCATTGAAAAATTTCCGAAAATGGAATTCCGGCAGTATATGTTTTCATCTGATAACCGCATTGATGCGTATGATGGAGTGGTCAGTAGTGAGACTGATGATCACAGTGTGACTTTTTCTGTTAACGGAAATGAGATGATAAGCTATTGTCATTCGCCGCGTCCTCTTCCAGACAATGTCGATTCGATTGACACACGCGCAGGATATATACATCCTGTTCGCATTCCGATAGGGGTTATCTTAACTAAAGAATTTGCCGAAGTACACAGACATTACTATGGGATATGGTCTGCGTGGACACGTGCCAAGTTTGAGGTACACGAAGAGAAATACATATTTATTGTCCATTCCGACCGGGTCGAAGAGGAACCCGAATGGCTTTTGGCATATATCGAAACTGACCTCAAAATTGATATGTATGAATCTGAAGAAGTGTACCGCGAACTCACGATTTACAAAAAAGAAGTGTTCGCCGGTGATCGTATATCGCTTGGCATGAACTCAAACGATGGTACAATTACCTCAATGATGTATCTTGTTCTGACAGGTACAATCGATCCAGTAACCGTTGATGAATCAAGAGATATGCACGATGATTTCGCTTTATCGCAAAATTATCCTAACCCATTCAATCCGTCAATGACGATAGAATATAAGATTTCTCATGATGCACAAGTTATGATTACAGTATATGATGTGACGGGACGTCAGGTGCCCGAATTGGCAGACAGCTATCACGAGGCGGGTGTTCACTCAGTCGTATGGAATGCGCGGTTGTTCCCTAGTGGTGTTTACAATTACTGTATAACTGCCGGAGATTTTTCCGATGTGAAACTACTCATGCTTGTTAAGTAAAAATATATGTAAAAATCTGGAAGATATTATGGCACACAATTATCTTGATAACTTTTCATTAAATGGTAAAACAGCCCTCGTCACCGGTGCAAGCCGCGGCCTGGGTCAGGCAATTGCTCTGGGACTTGCTTCTGCCGGTGCCGATGTAATATGTACAGGCAGCAAACCCGGCGGTTGCGCTCAAACTATGAAAGCGATACGAGAGTATGGAAGAGATGCATGGAAATATGCCGCAGACCTCTCCGACCGGAGACAGGTCTACAAACTCATTGAAGAAGTGAAGGAAGATGACAAACAGATTGACATTCTTGTAAACAATGCCGGCACGATCCGCCGTCATCCTGCTGCAGAATATCCCGAGAAGGATTGGGATGATGTTATAACCGTGAATCTTCAATCGCTATTTCTGCTCTCTCAGAATATAGGAAGCGAAATGGTTAAACGGCAATCCGGCAAAATTATTAATATCGCATCGCTTTTATCGTTTCAGGGCGGCATTCTTGTCCCGTCCTATGCGGCAAGCAAACACGCCGTTGCCGGTTTAACAAAAGCATTGGCTAATGAATGGGCAAAGTATAATGTACAGGTCAATGCCATCGCACCCGGGTATTTCAGTACGGATAATACGCAGCAACTACGCGATGATCCGGTACGGTCGAAGGAGATTCTTTCTCGGATACCCGCACAGCGGTGGGGTGAGCCGAACGATCTGGCCGGTGCAGCAATATTTCTCGCTTCTTCTGCAAGCGATTATGTAAACGGACACATCCTGACCGTCGATGGCGGTTGGATGGCACGTTAATTTATTCATGTAAATGTAAAACAAATCAGAAGGTAAGATACTATGGCTATTCACTATCAGGAACGATTTGCAGTTCACCCCGAAGATTTCAGGCATTACGACACGGAGACAATTCGTGAAGAGTTCTTGCTTGAGAATTTATTTGAAACCGATAAAATCAATATGGTATACTCACATTACGACCGGTATATCGTTGGTGGTGCGGTTCCGGTTGACGAAAAACTTGTCCTTGAAACGATCGATCCATTGAAGTCAGAGTTTTTTCTCGAACGTCGGGAAATGGGAGTTATTAACATTGGGGGAAAAGGACAAATTGAAGTAGACGGAACGAAATACGACCTTGAATATAAAAATGCGTTGTATATCGGGAGAGGAAGTAAGCAAGTTTCGTATGCAAGTCTGGATAAGAATAAACCTGCGAACTTTTATATCAATTCAGCACCGGCACACAAGGAGTATCCGACAAAGAAAGTCACACTTGCAGACGCTGAGGTCGTTGAACTCGGATCACTTGAAACAGCCAATCACCGGAAAATCAATAAGATGATAGTAAGCAGTATTGTCGAAACATGTCAGTTGCAGATGGGAATGACCGCGCTTCAAACAGGCAGTGTCTGGAACACAATGCCGCCCCATACACATACACGGCGGATGGAAGCATATCTCTATTTTGAAGTTCCCGATGATCAGGTCGTATGCCATTTTATGGGTCAGCCGGATAATACCCGGCATATGTGGCTGAAGAATAAACAGGCGATACTTTCACCGCCATGGTCGATTCATTCGGGTGCCGGCACCTCAAATTATATTTTTATTTGGGGCATGGCAGGTGAGAATCTTGATTATACCGATATGGATGTAAGTTCACCCGGTGAATTGCGGTAGAATCATTTAATAACATTAAAGGAAAATCAAATGATCAGGCGTATATCGTTTTGATTGTGATGGCATTTGGTGTTTGTACCACAGCTACACAATCTCATTATGCGAATACACTATCTCTGGAAGATGCCCAACGCATTGTGGATGCAGCGGAGCAGCGTGCCCCGGCTGAGGGATGGAATGTCGTGATCGCCGTTGTTGATCAGGGAGGTCATCTTATAACTCTTCGGCGGATCGATGGTGTGCAAACGGCAAGTATTGAAATAGCAATCGAGAAAGCACGAACTGCTGTGTTCTATAAACGGTCAACCAAAGTTTTTCAGGACAGGGTCTCTGAGGGAGAGCACGCTATTCTCAATCTTCCGAATATGATGCCATTTGGCGGTGGACTTCCGATTAAGTTTGATGATATGATTATTGGCGGAATCGGAGTAAGCGGTGTAACTGCAGAACAGGATGAGATAATAGCGCGCGCGGGTTTGGAAGCATTCTAATAGAATGACGATACTATTATTTATTGAGTTGTTTTAAGTGTGGGCCCTGGAGGACTTGAACCTCCGACCAACGGATTATGAGTCCGCTGCTCTGACCAACTGAGCTAAGGGCCCAGGATTTTCACAAATTCTTTATATGATTAATGTTTGCTTAGTCAATCATCGAACAACGGTCCCGAAAGCTACCGGACGGGGAGTCCGCTGTTTTGACAAACTGAGCTAAGTTTCTCCATAAGGCGAACTTATAATATAGCAAAATATAGTCTAAAATGCAATTAGCCGGTTTTTACATACATAGTAGGACCACGCTCTGGGAAGACGACATTCTTTTTCTCGCAATAATAAATGGTGCTGTTGTTTCTAAAAACCATTAGTGTGACACTCACCACACACGCTTGCATTTATTTCCGAATTCCATATATTTGAGTAACATATATTTTTATTGAGAACTCCGATGATGCAAAAACAAATAATATCATATCTCAGTGTTTTATTTCTGACTTTTACCATTATCTTTTCCGGTTGTGCTCCAACTTCCTGGAAACAGGCCGACCGTGCGTACAAACAGGGCGATATGGTCAGGGCTGTTGAATATAGTGTCCGGACGCTTCGACAAAAGCATGGTTATGAACGGGCAGTACATATGTTAAAGAATATTCTTGAACCCACGTATGAAAATCTGTACACCGAAGCACAGCGAAATGGAAACCGGGGTGACTGGGACAATGCCTATCAAACATTTCGGACTATCGAGCGGTTGTCGAATATGGTTGGTACACTTCCTGAACAACCTGATCCGGCAGGCGGAACTATTAAATTTCATACAGTCAATGTGCGGAATGAAGTCGATAATGCGATTGATCAAGCAGCGGAGATGCATTATCAAAATGGACTTGATCTTGAGGAACGCGGGCGAAACCGGGAAGCTGCACGCGCATTCACGATGGCTATGTCTTATATCCCCAATTATCGTGACGCCTCAGACCGATATATCGTGACTCGTGAAGCTGCTACAAAGAGGGTTTCGGTATTACCATTTGAAAATATCACAGGTCAGCCATTATACGGTGCAGTAGGTGAAATCCTTGCTGATAATTGTATCTCGATCGCGCTTTCCGATCGGCGTAATCTTGAATTTTTGGATATTATCACACGTGATCGATTGCATTCTTTACTCAGTGAAAACAGAGTATCAATGCCTCGCAGTATAACTGAACGAACTGTTTCGGATATCGGTTCACAAATCGGTATCCATTCCTTTGTTATAGGAAGGATCTTGTCTATCGATATCCATTATCCACCTGAAACGCGGGACGTTATTTATGAAGAGGCAGAGATATCAGAGAGAAGGGGTGCGCCGAAGGATACTGTCAGTGCAACGGTTACCGTTACATCCAGGCGTGCACTTGCACGGATGGTAACCAGCTATGAGATTGTTGATGTCGCGATGGGGACAACCGTGAGAACGGCAAATATTCCACAGGAAGTTG
>PWXV01000203.1 GCA_003568415.1 Ignavibacteriales bacterium | reverse complement strand
TTGTTTAGAGTTTAGGATTTCGAATTTAGAGTTTAATAATTATGCCCAAACATCAATCCTTCCAAAAATCATACATCTACACCGCTCTCTGGCTGGCAATACTCGGCGGGTTCTCACTCGGTGCTCATATTGCGATGCCGATGGGTTTCGGGTGGAACCTGCCGCCGTTTTATCACATCTGGGTACAGACACACGGACATCTGCAACTGCTCGGCTGGACGGGATTGTTTATCATCGGTGTGAGTTTGTACTTCATGCCCCGTTTTGTGAAAGTACCGCTGCCGTATCAATTCCTCACAAAGTGGATACTTATTCTGATTACCACAGGTCTGATCATAAAAACGGGCGCGCTGTTCACGATACCCTATCTTGAGGTTGGCACTATACAATCCTTCCTCACATACCTCGTACGGGTAAGTGCAGGTCTCGAGTGGATTGGCGTTTTCCTGTATGTATTCCTGCTCGTAACTTTGTTTAAACGGAAACCGCGGAATTATGAAGGTTTGAAATCCGTACAACCGTTCTTTGTATTGATGGCAACGGGATTTTTATTGTATGCTTCACTGCATATCGTTCAGTATTTTATATACGATGCAGCAGGACGAATGCCGTGGAGTTCAATGACCACCGATATATTTTTCATGCTGGTTTTATTTCCGGTCGCTTTCGCGTTTTCAGTAAGGACATTTCCCTTGTTCATTCAGATACCGCCGTTCCGGGTTTCGTTCTTCTGGTTTGGTATTGCCTATGGACTCAGCGCAGTTACGTGTATTACCGGGGCCTTCCACGATCTGCCTCTCCAGCTTGATGCTCTTGCAAAGATTTTAATATCGTGTATCATTCTGATCCTCATATACCATTTAAAATTAATCCCCAAAATGATATTATCGCCCCGGCTATTCATGATCAGGTACTACGGAGAAAAATATTTAAACGACCGCATCGATAGCGGAGCGTTTACCAGAGCCCGTCCGGGTTATTATGATTTCGGACAATACGGGCGATTCGAGCTGCTTATTTTTTCTGCATACATCTGGCTTGCAATTTTTGCCGGACTTGAAATCCTGCGAAGCGTTTCACAGATTACCGCACTCTCGATTCCCTTCGGCCATGATCCGGTACGGCATGTTTTCTTGCTCGGTTTTATAACGCTGCTTATATTCGGTATGGCACAACGTATGCTGCCGGGATTTTTGAAGAAAAAAGGATTATGGTCGCGGCGTATAGTTGGGTGGACCTTCATTCTCGGTAACCTTGCCGTCCTCGGCCGTGTCCTGCCGATGCTTATTCCGCAGAGATGGGTTGCGGGTGTTCCCGAGGTTCATCAATGGCTTATGTATTGGTTCGGAATGTCGGGTTCGTTCGCAATTCTTGCGTTGATACTTCTGCTTGTGAATTTATGGCGAACTTTTCGGGGATGATGCTCTGGAGTACTTTGGAGTGCTGAAGCCACGCTTCAGCCTTTGTATAATAATGGTACAAATTTTGAAGAACACCTCTTCTTTGCTCAACAATTCAAAAACTATTATATTCTCAAAATCAGAACTTTAATCTTAAGGAGCAACCCATGCAACCAGACATCCACGGCGTACTCGAAACATGCATTTACGTATCCGATCTCGAACGCACGAAACAATTTTACCGGGACATTCTCGGCATACAGGTTCACAGCGAACTCGAGGGAAGGCATGTGTTTTTTAAAACAGGCTCATCGATGTTGATGGCATTTATCGCACAGGAAAGCCGTCGCGGGAAAACGCTTCCGCCGCACGGTGCCGGCGGCGACATACACCTTGCGTTGAAAATTAAACGTGAAGATCTTGATAGGTGGAGAGATTATTTGAAAAAAAATAACATTACGATAGAAAGTGAGCATGCGTGGGGAGAAAAGGGAGTATCGCTCTATTTCCGCGATCCTGACGGGAATCTGGTGGAGCTGGTGAATCCTGAAATCTGGGGGCTTAAAGGAATTACTTAAAATGTGCCCGTCACGTCCCGTATGTAATGGTGTTCAAAATCCTGTAAGTATGTAGTATTTTATAACTGAACGTGACGGGCACATATCGCATCCATTAATGCCTCTGTGGTATTATATCCTTACTTACCTTTCCGTCCGCCTTTTTTCTTCTTACTTGTCGTTTTCGGTTTAGCGCTGGATTTCACCGGCGTCCGTTTCTGTTTTCTTTTAGATTTACTTTTTCCCCCTTCACCGTCGTCACCCTGCTCAAACAGATCACTTTGATCGGTTGGGTCTTTCGATAGATCGGCCAATTCCGGCTTCGCCACCTGTTCCTCTTCGTCGGAGAACACGACGGCAACATCAGAAATGACATCATCAGCACCAAGTTTAATAAGCCGCACACCCTGTGTATTTCTTCCGGCAATCCGAATATCTTTCACGTGCTGGCGAATAGTCATTCCCTTGTGGGTCACGATAACAATATCATCCTTATTGGTTACTTCTCTGATTGCGACCATATTTCCTGTTTTCTCGGTAACTTTTACAGTCCGGATTCCTTTTCCACCTCGCCGGGTAACGCGGTATTCATCGAGCTCGCTTCGTTTCCCGAATCCTTTCTCGGTTGCGACCAGAATTGTTGTACCAAGCCGGCGTAATGAAACGGCGCCGATTACACGGTCACCTTTTCCGAGTTTAACACCACGGACACCTGCTGCACTTCGTCCCATATCACGGATTTGATCTTCATTGAAACGGATAGCCATACCATTCCAGGTACCGATAACAACATCGTGTTTACCATCGGTCAGTCTGACGTCTTTCAAACGATCTCCTCGTTTGAGACTAACAGCAATGATACCTGATTTTCGTGGATTACTAAAGAGTGATAAATTGCTCTTTTTAATCAATCCCTGCTCGGTTACCATAAGTATATAGTGATCTTCGGAGAATTCTTTTACACTTATATACGAAGTGATATATTCTCCCTGTTCTTTATCAAGCAGGTGTGCTATTGACCGTCCGCGTGATGCACGTCCCCCCTCGGGAATTTCATGTACTTTCAAGCCGTAACACTTCCCTTTATCGGAGAAGAAAAGAACGTGATGGTGCGTCGATGCAATAAACATATGCTCGACAAAATCGTCATCACGGGTAGTCGCTGCCGTAACACCACGACCGCCTCTGGTCTGACGGCGATAGCCGCTTACCGGAAATCGTTTGATAAATCCGTTATGGGTAATCGTAATAACGACATCTTCCTCAGCGATCATATCTTCGATAGATAATTCCTCGTAATCCTTAATGATCTCGGTCCGTCGCTCATCGCCGTATTTCTTTTTGATATCAAGTAATTCCTGACGTATGATGTCCATCTGAAGTTGTTTGCTTTTAAGGATTGCCTTGAGGCGCTCTATCGTTTCAATAGTCTCACGGTATTCTTTTTCGATTTTCTTGCGCTCAAGACCGGTGAGACGCTGCAACCGCATATCGAGAATTGCTTTCGCCTGCACTTCGGAAAGCTTGAACTTTCTCATTAAACCTTTTCTTGCTGTATCGACATCTTTCGCTTTTTTGATGAGCTGAATTACCGCATCGATGTTATCGAGTGCAATAATATATCCTTCAAGAATATGTGCCCGTTTTTCTGCCTGGTCGAGTTCATACTTGGAGCGGCGTACAATGACTTCGTTCCTGTGTTTCAGGAACAGTTCCATCATCTCTTTCAGGGTAAGTATTTTCGGGCGCCCGTCGACCAGGGCGAGCATAATTACACCGAACGTTTGCTGCATCTGTGTATGCTTGAAGAGATTATTGAGAATCACTTCAGGCATAGCATCCCGCTTTAATGTGATAACGACACGCATACCGTCGCGGTCGGATTCGTCCCGTATATCGGTTATATCTTCTATCTTTCTGTTTCGTACAAGATCGGCTATGCGTTCGATCAGTGTCGTTTTATTTACATAGTATGGAATTTCCGTAATAACGATATTTTTGCGGTCACCTTTAAGCTTTTCTATGTTGGCACGTGCTCTGACAACTATACGGCCGCGCCCTTTGGTGTATGCATCCTTTACACCATCGTATCCGTATATAATACCGCCTGTCGGGAAGTCCGGCGCTTTTATATATTTCATTAACTTTTTGCTGCTGAGTTCAGGATCTTTGATCAGCGCAACAAGACCGTCGATTACTTCGCTCAAATTATGAGGCGGTATATTGGTCGCCATACCGACTGCAATTCCACTCGCGCCGTTGACCAGCAAGTTTGGAACGACCGACGGCAGCACCGTCGGTTCTTTGAGCGATTCATCAAAATTCGGAACGAAATTTACCGTCTCTTTCTCAAGATCGCGAAGAATTTCTTCGGCGATCGGTGCCAGCCGCGCTTCGGTGTACCGCATTGCCGCCGGCGAATCGCCGTCAATGGATCCGAAATTACCCTGCCCGTCGACAAGCGGGTAGCGCATGGAAAAATCCTGCGCCATACGAACCATCGTATCGTATACCGCCGAGTCGCCGTGCGGGTGGTATTTACCGAGCACCTCACCGACAATACGCGCACATTTTTTATATCCTCTGTTACTTGCAAGTCCCAGCTCGCGCATACCGTACAATACCCGACGGTGAACGGGTTTCAATCCATCCCGCACATCGGGTAACGCACGTGATACAATGACCGACATCGAATAATCGATGTACGATCCTCTCATTTCTTCTTCAATATCGACCGGTAGAATTCGTTCTGTTAAATTTGCCATATTCTCTTTTTGTACTATATATTAATTAATAATAATCTCTTTTAGCTCTTTCTGCTTCTGCCGGATTCTTTATTATATATCAAGATTCCTCACATACTTCGCATTCTTCTCTATAAACTCACGCCGCGGTTCGACAGCGTCGCCCATGAGCGTCTGGAAGAGCCGGTCCGCTTCAGCAGCATTTTCGATGGTCACCTGTAAAACGGTACGCGTTTCCGGATTCATCGTTGTTTGCCAGAGTTGTTCGGGATTCATTTCACCGAGTCCCTTAAAACGCGAAACGACTATACCATTCATACTCATCGCGCCTTCTTCGGTAACCTCCTTCACAACTTCTTCAGTGCCTTTCCCTCCTTTGAATTTCTTAATTACTTTTTCAAGTTCATCCTCATCGAATACATACTCTTCCTGTTTACCTTTTTTAACCTTGAAGAGCGGGGGTTGTGCAATATATACACGACCGCCTTCAACAAGTTGGCGCATATGCCGGAAGAGGAGTGTGAGTAAAAGAGTGCGAATATGTGACCCATCGACATCGGCGTCACACATAATGATGATCTTGCCGTACCGGATGCGATTCATATCGAACGAATCACCAATACCTGCGCCCAGCGCTGTAAAAATCGCCTTGATCTCATCGTTTTCCAGAACTTTATGCATCCGGGCTTTTTCAACGTTGAGGATTTTACCCTTTAATGGTAAGATTGCCTGAAAACGACGGTCGCGGCCCTGCTTTGCACTGCCGCCGGCCGAATCACCCTCAACCAGATATATCTCTGTGTGCTCGGGATCGTTAATCGAGCAGTCGGCAAGTTTGCCCGGTAGATTCGAAATTTCAAGGGCATTTTTCCGCCGGGTTAGATCCCGTGCCTGCCGGGCAGCTTCACGCGCCTCTGCAGCTCGCATACACTTTTCGATTATCTTCTTTGCTTCACTGGGATTATCCTCGAGCCAGATGCGGAGATTCTCGCCAACAATGGATTCGACAATACTTTTTGTTTCGCTGTTACCGAGCTTTGTTTTTGTCTGGCCCTCAAACTGGGGTTCGGCAACCTTCACGCTGAGTACGGCCGTTAAACCTTCACGAAAATCATCTCCCTGTAAGGTGATTTTTTTGTTCTTTACAAGGTTTGCCTTGTATGCATAATTATTTAAGGTTCGTGTTAATGCAGCTTTAAATCCGACAAGGTGCGATCCTCCCTCGTGGGTATTAATATTATTCACATACGTGAAAATATTATCGCTGTACGCATCGTTATATTGAAAGGCAGCTTCAACCGGTGTGTTATCCATCTCTCCCTTAATATATATCGGTTTCTTTATTAAGGGCTTTCGTTTATCGTCGATGTACTGTACAAATTCAACGATACCACCCTCATAATGATAAACTTCTTCCCGTTTCTCTTTTTCATCACACAGCGTTATCTCTATATCTTTATTTAAGAATGCAAGTTCGCGCAGCCGCTCAGCGAGGGTGTCGAACTTAAAAGCAGTTTTTTTCATAAAGATTTCTTTATCGGGCAGAAATTTCGTTTTTGTCCCGGTTTTATTGGTTTTACCGATCACCTTTACCGGCTCCTCCGGTTCGCCCCGGTGATATTTCTGATAATAAACCTGACCGTCCCGGTATGATTCAACTTCAAGCCATTCCGACAATGCATTCACGACCGATACACCGACGCCGTGTAACCCGCCCGAAACTTTATAAGAACTTTTATCGAACTTACCGCCTGCGTGCAGCACTGTCATAACCACTTCCATGGCAGACCGGCCCTCGGAGGGATGTATGTCGGTCGGAATACCCCGGCCGTCGTCTACAACCGTTACCGATCCGTCTTTATTCAATGAAACATCGATACTGGAACAGTATCCGCCCATAGCTTCGTCGATACTGTTGTCGACAACCTCATACACAAGGTGATGCATTCCCCGTGAGCTAACATCGCCAATATACATTGCCGGTCTTTTGCGAACAGCCTCGAGTCCTTTTAGTACGTGAATACTTTTCGCTCCGTAATCGCCGCCGGCAATACTGCCTTTTTGCAACTCTTTCTGAGTCTTCGGCTTGATCATTTTCTCTTGCTTCTTGGTTCCCTTACTCTTACCGGAAGCTTTCTTTGTACGTTTCTTTGCCATAACGTCTACTTCATCTCCATCAAAAGTTAGTGAAACTTAATATCATCAATAACGGTCATCCCGATGAACCGGTTTACCCTCTGTATAATTTGCTTCTTTTGCATATGTAATTCGTTGCGCCACACACTGTCTGCTACATGGACGAATAATTTTTTCCCGACAATTCGTTCTGCTGTCGAAACGTTTGCTACCTGTTCGCCGACAATATCTTTCCATGCACCGATAACTTTGGCGCGTTTATAACGTTCCCCGAGTCCCAGTTCTGTAAATAATTTTTCAATAACCGTACCGATGGATTCGGGTGTTGTTTTATGCATTGGTTACATACCCTTCGCTGACAGTAAATTGAATATGTCCGTTAAGCGATGAATAGTGTGTTTTACCAATTGTTTCATCGGCAGATGTTACAAATGTTTGTCCCATACCGGTTGTTAATTCCAACACACGGTGTGATCGTTCGCGATCGAGCTCACCAAAAAGATCGTCGAGTAAAATTAATGGTTGTTCGTCCCGTTTTTCCAGCAAATATTGTGATTCCGATATTTTCAAGGCCACGAGAAACGATTTCTGTTGACCCTGTGAAGCATACTTTCTGACCTCCAGATCATTTATCAACAACACTAATTCGTCACGATGCGGCCCGAATACCGTCGTTCCGTACCGGCTTTCGGTTTCAAAGGTTGTCCGAAACGCTTCGTATGCTTTTTCATAGTGATCATCGGAACTCATATCATCGCTCAACGGTACTGAAGAGTCATACTGTAATGCCGGTACTTCAGAACCGGTGACGATATTGTCATAATTCTTTTTAATATACAATTCAATTTCTTTTATAAAACTATCCCGGTATACGGTAATACCGATCGCATATTCTAAAAATGTTTTATTCCACGGTTCAAGTAAATCCCGGATTCGTACACCGCGGTTTCTCGCATCACCGAGAACAGCATTGCGTTGACGTAACAATCGCCGGTATTCTGTCAGCATCTCAAAATAATTTGAATGCGCCTGCGAAAGAACCATATCCATAAACCGTCGCCGCTCAGCCGGTCCGCCGTTGGTGATACTGTGTTGTTCCGGATATAGTATAACTACCGGAAACTTCCCGACTAATGAAGAAACCCTGTCTTCATCCTTATTATTTATCCGTATTTCTTTTTTTTTCGTTTCGTCTGTATAACGAATACCGACGTTGTATGCAACGCCGCTGTCTGATTTAAAAGAACCATGAAGAATAAACCCTGCATCTCCACGCCGTACAAGATGACTATCGGGGACCGAAAAAAAACTTTTCCCTATCGATAAATAGGTGATTGCTTCTAAAATATTCGTTTTACCCTGACCGTTTTTACCAACAAATAAATTAATTGTCGGTGAACATGTTATATTCGTATTATTGTGGTTCCGAAAACCCGATAAACTCAACGTCTCTAACTTCATATACCGATCAATTATTTAAACGCAAAGGCATTGTAAGCATAAGTAAGGATTCATTATCTGATTGCTCTTCCGGCTCGATAATCCCCGCCTTTGTCGGGCTGCTGAATCTGAAACGTACATTATCATTATCAATATGGGATAAAACGTCATTCACATACGTTGCATTAAATCCTATATCGAGGTCCTCACTGGTATACGAGCACGGTATATTTTCCTTTGCCTGGCTTCCCTGATCTATGTCCTCGGCCGAAACAGTCAAATTGTTTTCACGCAACGTAAATCGAATCTGGTGTGTTGTTGTATTTGCATATAATGAAACCCGCCGCAATGCTTGCTGCAATTGCTCACGCGAGATTACCATGTTAAAATTATTATCCTGCGGAATAACACTTTCGTAATTCGGATAGGTTTCGTCTATAATACGTGATGCAAGAACTGAAGAACCCGATGTAAACCTTATATACGATTCATTCATTGCTATAGCAATATCACCGTCTTCGGTAATTTTAAGCAGAGCGGCAAGCGCTTTTGCAGGTATTATTACATCAGTTTCGACCGGCGATGATAGTGATTGTTTTTCGTATTTAACGAGCCGATGACCATCGGTCGAAACGGCTGTCAGTGTATCGCCCTTAAATCTAAAAAGCACACCCATGAGCGACGGCCGTAATTCATCCTTGCTGACAGCAAACATTGTTTTATGAATTGCGTTTTTTAATATACCGCTATCAATGTTCATTGTTTTACTTTCAGATATTTCCGGATATTTCGGAAATTCCTCACCCGGTACGCCGGTAATATTATATTCACCGGTTTCAGTTATCATCGTTATCTTGTTCGATTCCGGATCTGCATGAAATACCAGCGATGTGTCAGGAAGTGCTCGCATTGTATCGGCAAGCCGTTTTGCCGGAACTGTAATGGAACCATTTTCCGATCCGCTTACCTCCAGCGTAACAGAGGAATACAATTCCAGGTCTGTCGCTGAAAGTGTAAGATTTTTTCCTTCTAATTCAAACAGAATGTTTTCAAGTATAGGCATCGACGATTTTGCGGGAACGACGCCAATAATCTTAGTAAGCGCTTTCTGTAATTCACTGCTTAAAACGGTAAATTTCATTATATGCTTTGCCTCCGGAACGTGTTAGTTATTGTTGCCGTATACCTAAATTTTGCAATCTATTAATATACGAAATTTTTGATAATTTAACAACTCACCAATGTGTTTATAAGTCCTTTATTTTCAATTATATAGCATACAAAAAATCACTTTTTCAACGAACATTTACAGGTATTATATTTTTAAATAAAATATTCCAATTTTCAACGAAATAATAAAGTATTTTTTATAATACTGATATGGTATATTTTAAATGATAATATATAATAATAATATGTATACATTTATTTAATAGACTATTTATTATATAGAATGTTGATATGTTGGTAATGTTTAAAATTTTACTTACCGTTTTTATTATTCAGATAATTGCATAGTCTATGTGTGGAAAAGGTGTTTATCTGCAGTGTATATATTTTTGTAATTGTTGATATAATGAAAAGTAAAAATTCATTTATTCAGTTGTATTAAGTTTTGCACATCCAATACCCACACTATAAACGGTACTATCCACAAATAATTCACATACAAATAAATATGTATGTAATGGGTATATAAAAATTATACGGAGATGTTGAAGTTGTGGTCTGTGACGTTGTGGTTACCGACCGGATGACATTTCTATTTTTCGTTTAATCTGAACAACGGTGTCCCTGAATCGTTGATTAACCTTGAGTTGTTCCTCAACAGACTGACAGGAATGAATAACCGTACTATGATCGCGACCACCAAAATGTAATCCGATAGTTTTAAGAGATGAGTTTGTCATTTCTTTTACAAGATACATCGCGATCTGGCGGGCATTTACAACTTCTTGTTTTCGTGTTTTTGCCCGAATGAGGTCGTCGGGAATGTTGAAATATTCACATACAATGCGTTGTATTTCTTCAATGCTTATTGGTGACTTTATATCACTGACAACAACTTGAAGCACATCACGGGCCAAATCTATGTTTATATCTTTGCTTTCAAGAGATGCTTTTGCAAGGAGGCTTATCAGACATCCCTCAAGTTCGCGAATGTTTGAGGTAACGTTAACTGCTATAAAGTCTATAACTTCCTGAGGTATCTCGATGCCGTCATCAGCACTTTTCTTGCGGAGAATTGCAATTCGTGTCTCAAGGTCGGGTGCCTGAATATCGGCCGTTAAACCCCACTGAAATCGCGAAATCAGCCGTTCGTCAAGACCGCGTAATTCTTTTGGCGGCCTGTCTATCGAAAGGACGATTTGTTTACCGAGTTGATGAAGGGTGTTAAATGTATGGAAGAAATTATCCTGAGTTTTTTCCTTCCCGCCAAAGAATTGAATATCATCAACGATCAGCAAATCAACGCTCCTGTAGTATGCGCTGAAGTCACTTACACGGTCACTCTGAATGGCATCAACAAATTCGATGGTAAACTTTTCACTACTTACATAGCATACGCGTATATCTTTGTGAAGTTCGAGTGCCTGGTTACCAAGCGCTTGAATTAAATGTGTTTTGCCAAGGCCAACCCCGCCATAGACGACAAGCGGATTAAATGAAGTTCCACCCGGATTGTTCGCAACCGCAAGTCCGGCAGCTCGTGCAAACTGGTTACTATCACCCTTAATGAAATTATCGAACGTATATCGTGGGTTCAACATTGTAGAAATATTTGGGGACGGTTTTTTCTGGAATTCTGCTACATATACTTTTGCCCGGTTTTGATCCGGTGTAGCATCAGAACCATGTTGTGATAGAGAGTTGTTCAAACCATTGTCTGCGCCTATATCATCGAGTACCAAATTCTGATCATTGTAGACATCCTCCTCACGAACAGAATACACCAGACGGATATGACTACCAAGTAACTGATACAGCGTATCGTGTATCAGCTGGTAGTAGTGTTCTTCAAGCCATTCATAGAAGAATTGACTTGGTACCTCTATGGAAAGCTCATCTCCTTCGAGCTTCAACGGCTTGATCGGTTCAAACCAGGTTTTAAAACTTTGTGTATTTATTGTTTCCTTGACCGTTACCAGACACTTCTTCCAGATCGCCTCAGCAGTTTTTTCGTTATTATGAATACCAGTAGAGTTTTCGACAAACGGTTGTGCCATAATCAATTAGGGATATTACTTAAATACGCGCATCAAAGTTATCCACACTTTCAAAAAGTTATCCACACCGGTGGTAACGTTTTACACGATCTTTTTATGAATATTATCAGAATATTAAAAGAAAATTACGACAATATTAATGTATAAACAATTGTTTTTACTGAACATTTCAATAAATATTCTGTATGGTCCGGAAGTTTAACGATGCGGATTGGAGGTTGCGGGGAAGATGTTGTAAATCTTCAGGTTATCGCTGCCTCATTATCCACATCTTATTAACAGGGATGAGCCCTGAGTTTTATACTGTATGATACTAAGAGGAAAATAGTTAAGCAATAGCAAAAGGGGTGATTTTTGAAAAATAATATATTGATTTTTCCGTCTGAAATATATATATTGAATGTTCTGTAATTTCCCAAAAAAGATTGAAAAGGTGCGGTCTATGAAACGAACATTTCAGCCCAGTCTACGCAAAAGAAAAAATAAACATGGGTTTCGTGCGCGGATGAAAAGTGCAAGCGGGCGGAAAGTGCTTGCACGAAGGCGTGCAAAGGGGCGGAAACGGCTGTCTGTGAGTGATAATTAACACCTAATCACGTTGTCAATCACTCACAAACAACTATCCATCCGCGTGTGGTACAGAGAAGCTTATCAGGAAGCGACCAACCGGTCAGGTACAGTTTCAATAAAAATGAAATCCTCCGGGGCGAAAAACAATATCAACGTATAATTTATTCCGGTAAGGTAATAAGCATTGGAATGATTCAGTGCTATTTTATACTTGATAAAAATCTTGATACCAGCTCACGTCCGGTAATGAGGGTTGGATTCTCGGTTCCACGGCGCAGAGTAAGGAAAGCAGTAGACCGTAACCGTTTAAAACGCCTTTTGCGGGAATCATTCAGAATTCACAAACCTATGCTTGTGGAACAATTACATAAAAATCAGGTTCATCTGGATGTGCTAATTATGTACAGGGGAAGGTCATCCAGGAAACCACGCCATACCAAGCTGGCAGAGGTGCTGCCTGATATGATAAGACTTGTTGAACTATTGAGCGGTCGGATTAAAGCGGGGTCTGAAAAATGAAATATATACTTATATATCTAATAAAAATTTATCAACTCGTAATCTCACCAATTCTCCCGAGCTCGTGTAGATTTTATCCGACCTGTTCAGAATATTCAAAACAAGCATATGAATCACACGGTGTTGTACGGGGGACCTGGATGACAATAACCCGGTTATTACGATGCCATCCGTTTCATCCCGGGGGATATGACCCGGTTACCCCCGATGATGAAAACGAAGAAATGGTTACATCAATCAAAAATGAACCATTACATAAATAATAAGCATTTGAGAATCTTGGAGGTTTAATGGGTCGACAAGAAACTATCGGCTTTGTACTTATCGGTTTAGTCCTGATTATTTGGATGTGGATGCATACACCTCCGCCACCGGAGGAGATGCCGCCCGATCCTGATGATCCGACAGAGGTTGAGCGCCCCGAACCCCGCCCTGAAGATCCAGTTGACCCGGAGGTAACGGAAATACCTGAAGATCCACGGCCCGAACGGGATTTAGGCCGCTGGTTCTCACATTTGGTGGAAGGTGAAGAAAAAGTTGTAACGGTTAGAACCGACCTCTTTACGGCTAATTTGACAAGTTATGGAGGGATACTTAAACAATTCGAGCTTACCGAATATGTAACCTGGGACGGCAGACCGGTACAGTTAATAGATGAGGAAGCCCGGGGAGACCTTTCCATATTGTTTACATCTACTGATGGCAGAGTAATAGAAACCCGGGAGCTCTTTTTTGAAGCAGATTTCGACGATCAGGATGTGTTAACACCAACCGACGATGATCCGGTAACACTGACATTTGCTTTACCGATTGAAGATGAACGAGAGCTGAGAAAAATTTATACCTTCCATAATAACCGGTATGATTTTGATGTACGCTACGAATTAATTGAGATGCACGACATCGTAGCCAACTTCGAATATGAGATCGTGTGGGATCATGGTATACTCTTAACCGAACGCGATGTCTCAAACGAAGCGGAATTTGCCGCTGCCTATGCATATATGGGGGGTGAACTCGAAAAACTTGAAGCAAGAAATTTTGACCAGGATTATTCGGCAACCTTTAGCGGCAGGACAGATTGGGTTGGAATGCGGAATAAATATTTTGCGCTCTCTATGATTCCAAACACTGATGTACAGCCGGCAGATGGGGCCTATCTTTCCGGTCGAAGAGTCAGACTTGTCGGCGACGATCCGAAGGAAAACTATGGGGTTGCATTGCGTATGCCGTTCCGGGCACGAAATATTGAAACATCCGAAATTACCGTGTTCCTCGGACCGATGGAATATAATCTGCTCCGGAGTTATGATGTGGGACTGGATAGAATGCTGTCGCTCGGTTTCTGGCTTATACGACCAATATCCGAATATTTGATTCTTCCGCTGTTAAAGTTTTTAAATAGTTTTATTGCGAATTTCGGGATAGTCATTATCGTCTTTTCAATACTCATAAAAATCGTGTTGCATCCGTTAACTAAAAAACAGATGCGATCGATGAGCAGGATGCAAAAACTTCAACCGATGATGACGGAGTTGCGGGAAAAGTATAAAGATGATCCCCAGAAGATGAATCGTGAAGTTATGCGGCTCTACCAGGATTACGGTGTAAATCCGGCAAGCGGCTGTTTACCTATGCTGCCACAGTTGCCTATTCTAATTGCCCTCTTCACGGTCTTCCGGTCGACGATAGAGGTAAGGCAGGAGCCGTTTGCCTTCTGGATTACCGACCTGTCGGTACCGGATCGGATTATTGACCTCCCGTTCAGCATCCCCATATTGGGAGCCGATTATCTAAGCGGATTAGCGCTTTTAATGGGTATAACCCTGTTTATCCAGCAGAAGATGATGATGAAAGATCCGAGACAACAGGCGCTCGTGTATATTCTTCCGGTCGTGTTAACGTTCTTGTTCACTATTTTCCCGGCAGGGTTGAATCTGTATTATTTCATGTTCAACCTGCTCACCGTGGGACAACAATACATTGTAAACAAGAAACACGGAGACGAACCGCTGCGAAAGGTTGATCCCAAGAAGAAAAAATCGGGCGGGTTCTTCGGTGCAATGGAAAAACAAATGAAGATGGCTGAAGCGAAGAAAAAGATGAAGAAGTAAAATCTGCGAATATGTAAAAAGGGTCTCCATTTAGTGGAGACCCTTTTTTATTTTATGGATAATAAATTTCCGAACCGGGACCGATGGGTAAGCCGCCTGCGATCCAAATGATTACCATAATAGACCACACCAGGAAGAAACCAATCGAGTACGGTAACATTGTCGCGATGATCGTTCCGATTCCGTAGTTCTTATCATACTTTTGTGCAAATGCGACAATCAATGCGAAGTATGACATCATAGGTGTTATTATATTGGTGGTTGAATCCCCGATACGGTAGGCAAGCTGGGTAAGCTCGGGTGAAAAACCCACGAGCATGAACATCGGAACGAATACCGGTGCCATAATTGCCCATTTCGCAGATGCACTTCCCATTACGAGATTAATGATACCGGATACCACCATAAACGCAAAGAGCAATGGATAACCGGTAAGACCGATAGCTTCCAGCCCCTCGGCTCCTTTAATTGCAAAAATCAACCCGAGGTTGGTCCAGCCAAAATAGGCCACAAATTGAGCCGCGAAAAATACAAGCACAATATATACCCCGAGTGTGCTTATTGTTTTACCCATCGAGTTGATGACATCACTGTCATTTTTAAATTTACCGGTAACAAATCCGTAGGTGAGTCCGGGAACAAGGAAGGCAATAAATATGAATGCAACAATACCTTCGAGAAACGGTGAATCGAGAATAGTACCGGTTTCGGGATCGCGGAGTATTCCGTCTTCAGGGACCAGTGCCCATAATACAAAAAGTGTAAGAACAAGGAACGCTCCACCGGCAGCCCATAACCCTTTTTTCTCGATTGGTTTCAGGTATCCCATTTCATCGTCTTCATCTTCTTTTGCGGGATTCGTATCCGGTGTACCGGTATATTTACCAAGACGGGGTTCTACGATCTTCTCCGTTATCCACGTTCCGGCGGCGGTAATGACAAACACCGATGCGATCATAAAGTACCAATTTGCCGCGGGGTTTACCGTATACGTGGGATCGATAATACGTGCTGTTTCCTGTGACAGCCCGGCGAGTAGCGGATCAATTGTCCCGAGCACAAAGTTCGCACTGTATCCGCCTGATACACCGGCAAATGCGGCTGCGAGTCCTGCCATCGGATGCCGGCCGAATGCAAGAAATATGATAGCGCCGAGCGGTACAATCACAACATATCCGACCTCCGAGGCTGCGTTGGACATTACACCGGCAAATACCGTAACAATTGTAATGAGCCGGGATGGTGCTGCATGGACGATACCCCGGAGAGCCGCGCCCATAAATCCCGACCCCTCTGCAACACCAACACCGAGCATTGCCACAAGGACGACACCGAGCGGGAGAAATGAGGTGAAGTTGACGACCATTTTCTCAACGATCATCCGTACTCCCTCACCGGTAAGCAAACTGATGGGCCGGATTTCTTCACCCGTTGTGGGGTGTTCGACCGCCAAATCCATTGTGGCAAATACACCCGACAGCAAAAGTACAAGTAAAGCAAACATTGCAAACAATGTAGCCGGATGCGGCAGCTTATTACCCACATATTCTATACCATCAAGAAACCTGAGGAATAAACTTTTCTTTTCAGTGTTATCTTTTTTGTTGTTTTTTGACATATTTATTCATTATTTGTTGGTTAATAAACTATTTTGCGTGTTAGCACGGTAGTGTCTCCGCGTCAGTAAGTGCGTAAAATTTTCAATATATAAGAACCGGCGTTCAAAATCAAATTACATCGATGCAACCGAGAAAGTATCCACCCAAATATAATCCAAAAACGGTACTAAGCCACGAGCTAACTGAACCGACAATGACGAATCATGATTGGATTGAGTTTACAGAGGGTATCAATTTGTTCAATAGGGGAAAATTCTGGCATGCACACGAAGCGTGGGAGGAAGTATGGAAACGCACATGGGAGCCGAACCGTTTGTTTTTTCAGGGGTTAATACATATGACCGCGGCATACCATCAGTTATACAATCATAAATATCATGGAGTGATCATACACTCAGAAAGGGCGATCGGTAAGTTGGAGTTATTTCAACCAAGGTTTTTAAAGGTAGATGTAACTTATTTGCTCAATTGCATAAAAATCACCAAAGAGATCAGTCTCACACTTGGTCAAGACCAAATGCATCAATTTGACACAACGTTAATTCCCGTTATTCGGTATCGTTAGGTGAGCCTCAACCCATCAATGGTCGTACATTGGCCGGTGTATATTTTCGAAGTGGTGTTGGTACTCTTCTTTTGAAATGTCATTCTGCCAGGTACCCATCAACATTGCCAATCCGGTAATTGCGACAAACACACCGACGATCAACGAGGCAAACACGATGTTCGGTACGCGGGTGTTGGTGACGGTCGTTTTCATTTCCAGACAATTTTTAACCGGGCACGCCTGCACGCAGCTCATACATGCCATACATTCATCACTATGGACTTTGTTGACTTTATGAACCTTAACGTTCGACGGACAGGCTTCCGTGCACAACTCGCAATCAATGCACGTTGATTTGTTGCGGGTGATCTTTACGGGACTGAGCCAACTCAACGAGCCGAGCAGAGCACCGTACGGACATAGGTAACGGCACCAGAAATTCTTTATTACAACCGATCCGATAACAAGTATTAATAATACTGTTAACGCAAAGTTAGAAATATCAGCAAAGAACAGATACATTTTGATATCAGATACACGGTTATACGGGCTGTAGAGAAATGCTTCGAGTACCTGAGCACTCATGCCGAAGATTGCCCAGAGGAAGTAAAACAAGATAAGATATTTCAATGATCGAAGCGGATAATCAAGCCACCGGGGTACGTTGATGTTCCTGCCGAAAAGTTTCTCACCAAACATCCAGAGTGATTCACTCAATGTTCCGACAGGGCACATCCAGCTGCAAAACGCTTTCTTGAATAGCAAACCTATCCCGACAATAGCGATGAATATGAAAACACCCGCGGGATGAATGGTGTTAACGGTACCTGTATATAACCAGTGCAATAATCCCATCAGCGATGCAATGGGTAGAAATCCATCTACACCGGGCGGCCGTTCGACAAACGACGTTTCACCGCCTGACATTCCCCATTTCACAAAGAGATGAAATTCATAACCGATCCAGATACATAAAAGAACGAAGGCAAGCTGAACGGTGGAGCGGAGGAACTGGGGATCCTCCTTTAATCGCCACACAAACCGTTTGATAAGGTTCGGTTCTGAGGAAAAATTGATTTTACCTTTGCGCAGTTCCGGGGGGATTTTTTTTACCCGGGGAACTGGTTTGTCGGGATCTATGTGTATCCGGTTGTCTTTTATATCAATAACATCAGGTAAGGAGTCGGTAAACTGATTGGTATCCATAATCTAAACTGCATAGTTTTCACGGTATTTATATCAGTATTATTTTAAGACCATATAGTCTTAAATTAAGAAATATTTTCCTTTTAGTCAATAGATTATTTGCTTGAACTTAAGCAATACCTTTTTATATTGATGCATTACACTTTCTTTGCTATGACAACACAAAACAGAAAGGATTAGTAATTATGATCAACACAACCATTTTCCCCGCCAAATATATTCAAGGATATAATGCAATTGACCGGTTAGGAGATGAGATGAAACGATTGGGCAGCAACGGCTATATGGTTTGCGATCCATTCGTGCACGAGAATCTTCTCGACGGGTTTCGGAAAAATGTTGAAAGTGCAGTCAAAGCAAAATTTGAAAAGTTCGAAGGTGAATGCTCGGATGAGGAAGTCGAGCGGCTGGTAAAGATTGCACAAAAGGAAAAATGTGATCTTGTCGTCGGTATAGGAGGCGGTAAAACTCTGGATACGGCCAAGGCGGTTGCTTATGAGATGAAGGTGCCGGTTATTATAGTACCAACGATCGCTTCGACCGACGCACCGTGCAGTGCGCTTTCGGTAATATATACACCGAAGGGTGAGTTCAAGCGGTATCTAATACTCCCTTCGAATCCGAATGTCGTGCTTGTCGATACCGGTATCATCGTTCAGGCGCCGTCGCGCTTTCTGGTTGCAGGTATGGGTGATGCACTGGCGACGTGGTTCGAAGCTGATTCTGCAATGACAAATTACGCCGCAAACATGACGGGAGATACAGGCTCGATGACCGCGTATTCATTATCACGGCTATGTTATGATACCTTGCTTGAGTTCGGAGTACTTGCAAAATCTTCATGCGAAGCCCGGTCGGTAACGCCGGCATTTGAGAAAATTGTCGAAGCAAACACGCTGCTGAGCGGATTGGGATTTGAGAGCGGCGGACTTGGAGCGGCGCACTCCATTCATAACGGTCTGACCGTCCTCGAACAGGTTCACGATTATTATCACGGTGAAAAGGTGGCGTTCGGTGTGATAACATCACTCTTTTTAACCGACAAACCGGAGTATGTTATTAATGAAGTGTATGACTTCTGTGAGTCGGTAGGATTGCCGACAACATTGGCCGACATAGGTCTCGAAGACATCAGCGATGACGAACTTATGAAAGTAGCCGAAGCAACATGCGCAGAGGGAGAAACAATTCACAATGAACCGATTCCGGTAACTCCCGATTCCGTGAAGTTTGCCCTGAAAACTGCGGATGAGGAAGGGAGGAGGAGGAAAGCGGGGCGATGAGATCCGGTGATGTGTGTGGGGAGAATTGGTTGTGTTTAGAGTTCCGGGTTTCAGGTTCCCCACCTACGCCCAAAAACGGCTTCGGTGGGCAAGCAAGTTTCAGGTTGATAGTTGGGATTAAAGCGTAGATGAATGTCAATATCAATGAGGGGAGTATGCATACACATGATTTCGAGAATCAACATACTGTTGAAAAATATGCGCGTAAATTATTTCCGCTCTTTCTTCTACTTCTTTAGGGCTGTAATTATCTGAGGGTAATCCGGTATTTTCATTCCAGAGAAAGTCGTGAATAAACGATCTGACGGCAGCGCGGGTAAATTCTTTTTCTCTCCAGTTATGCACTTTCAACTGTTCGGATTTGAGACGGTCGAGAAGTTCTTTTGCGACGAGTTTTAATTTCTCCCGCTCCGTCTTCTTAAGATTTGGTTTTTCCAATAAATCGACAAGCGCGAGAGTCTCTTCATCCAATCCTTCCCGTATAGCCCGTTTATCTTCTTTATCCAATTGATCGATAAATCGTAAAAGGGCGGCGAATGTTTTTTCAATTGTTACCCGGTCTTTTTCCAGGTTATAGTCTTTTATTATATCTTTATAACGGTTGTATAAATCGATTCGTAAAGGATTTCGTTTTATCATTGCCTTAAGGCGTTTTTCTACTTCGTCTTTCAAGCAGTAGGTTAATGTATTTCTTCTGGTAGATTTTGCAAATTCTTCTTTTAATCGCTCGAAATCAATTTTGCTTATGTCATAAACCCTGTCGGAATCGACCTCTGAGACACGCGGTACGATTGCTTCATCGACTATAGATTGTAGTTCTTTTATAATATCGGTGATGTCCGATTTTTCACGGTCATCCTGTAATTTTTTATAAATAATTTCTATCGCACCGTACTCATCTCTGTAATCATTTACTTCCTTTATGGTAATACAAGCTTTTACTTTCTTGAATACTTCCCGGGCTAATATCTCATACCGTTTTCTTGTTTCCTCACTCCGGTTTATCACTTCTTTAGCTGTATTGATTGCCTGTATACGTTTGTACCCTTGACTTTTTATTACGTCACTTAAATTAAATCCTCTTTTTCTGGGAAAGTGTCTGGTTTCCTTAATTGCCTCTTCTAACTCTGCCATCAATTCTTCTTCGGGTTTTACGGGATCTATCCCCTTATCATCTTCATCATCGGTTGATTGTACGGCATACGTTGCCAATGCTTCTCGCAGATTTTTCAATATACCGCAGTAATCGACAATTAAACCGTTGTTTTTGCCTTCATATACCCTGTTTGCTCTTGCAATTGCCTGCATAAGCGTATGGGCTTTGAGGGGTTTGTCAAGATATAAGGTGGAAAGGGAGGGTACATCAAAACCGGTCATCCACATTGCACATACAATTGCGACACGAAAATGATGATCGGGTTTTTTAAATGCAAGATCGATGTCGATTCGTCTGCCGTTTTCGGTCTCATAACCGTTTTTGATCTTCTTACGATGAGGAATAATGTCAAGGTCCCATTTACGAAATAGATCTACTTCACCCTGTTCTTCACTTATAAC
>PWXV01000022.1 GCA_003568415.1 Ignavibacteriales bacterium | reverse complement strand
TACGTTCGATAATGTAGTATCGAAATTTAAATAACTGATAAGATTTCCTTATCATAAACAAAATAATTTAGTGACAATATTATTTTGTCATATAATCATTTTGTATGAATATTTTTGTTTTTATACCTTTAATTGATCTCAAGATTCGACAGTTCTTCGGTTAGTTCATAATCATAGTCCGGATATTCGTATATCGGTAAGCGCGGTTCGGTCTCGCCGATTGAGTATCCCCAGATGCTTTCATAGTCGGAGACATCCTCACCCATTTCGTCGAGCTGTTTCAAGTAATCACTGATCGGTTTGGATTCAATAATGATTACTTTTCCGAGTTCGTGAATGATCGGACTATGCGTTCGTGTCGGATCGTGATCGAATTCGAGAATTCTGCGTCCGTCATAGGTTATGCCGATCGTTCTGAACGTAAGACTCTTTCCGACACCCGGTAAATTTAAAACATTACGGTCTGTTGCGAGGAACGGTACAGAGTACTTCTTCATTAATGATGTAATTTTGTCCGGAGTTTCCTCAGGGGTTTCATAAAATGTCCTGGTGTGTTCCAATCCTTCGTCATCGATCTGACCCATCACCTTTTCCTCAATTTGTTCCTGAACCGAGCGGGCGTTGGTTGCGAAATTAAAATAGTTCTCGCGGTATCCTTTAACGGTAAAATTGTAATAGGGCAGCACGCCGACTTCACCGAGTACTTTACGTAATTTTGCCGTGTGTCCGCGCCGTGATGATTGAGCGGTGAAAACATGCTGATTGGTAATTATCCACCCCGCCGATATCAGCCGGTCGATACATTGTTTTGCTTCCGGTGTGATCTCCATCGGTGATTCAAAATGCGTTTGAATGATGAACTGCTTGATGCCTGCATCGGAAGCACGTTTTCTGAAATCGGAAAGTATCCCGGCCACCTTCTGTGTAACACGTTGCGGCAGATATGCCAGCAGGCGTGTCCCGAGCCGCACACGTACAATCTCGGCTTTCTTTTCGCCTTCAGGTAGTGTTTTATTGGCTTCTCTCTTGCTGAGGGCCATATCTACCACAGCATCGAGCACTTTTTTCAGCGATGTATCGGAACTCATCAATGCGTCGCCGCCGGTGATGAGAATGTCACGTAATTGCGTATCGGTTTCCCAGTATTCCATTATTTTCTTGAGTTGTGTATCCCACGTTTCATCGGGTTCGAGTTCCTCGAGGTTGAAGTTCAGATTACCCCGCTGGAAGTCGTACATTCGCTGACAGGATGCACATAAACCGCCGCACGTTCTTCCGGTTGTTGCCGGTATCAGGATCGCCACCTCGGGATAGCGCCGGTGAACACTGCTTTTTGTGGGTAATATCCAGCCGGCGGCATTCGGTTTACCCGGTTCGACAACGTCTTCTTTTTCCCACGCCACAATGTGGCCAAATTCCTCGATCAATTGTCGGGTGTACAGAACATAATAGCGGATAGCGAGGTCGGCACCGACGGCAAATGAGGGTACGTGCACATTAAGTAATGATAGATAATATGGATTCACGAAGAACGGAATTCCGGCTTCTTGTGCTTCATAGAGAATATTCATCGTTTCAATATCGAGCGAATTACCGAGAAACTCATTGAGGAGATCGGGCGACCGAACTGCGAATGAAAGGTGAAAGCGATGGTCTTTCCACCATGCAAGCATTTTTTCATATTTTTGGTCCCGCGTTAATTCCGGAGAGAAACTATATTTACTGCTTTTGATTTCACCCGTATCAATTTTATCAATAAAAATATTGATAATCCGATCGCGGTTCTCTTCACGGATTTTAATAACACGAGGGTCGAGTCCGTCTATATGCTTGTCCATCCAGTCGAGTACCGTAGCTTTATCCGGCAGTGTTTGTGTATATGTTCCGGAAAACTGTCTGAAAAGATAGAGCATATCTTCAAAGAAAGCCGGTGTGGCGCCGCCATTTCCATAACGGACAGCAAGCCAGATGAGTTTGATGGGATCGCTGACGGTGACTGCTCCCCGGAGATTCATGTCTTCATACGCGGCACCGGCGTTATCGATGTAGTCGAGTATTCTGATCGCGGCATAATCTCGCCAGGATAACCTGTCAAAGGCCTCCTTTCCCTGTGCATTTCCTTTGTAATAATCATACGCTTCAGGACGATCTTTGATGTACTCAAGAACCCAGTCTTTTACATTTTGCTGTGCTTCGTTCTCGTCTGCTGCATTGTTCAAAATCTCTTCGAGTTTCGGATTTTCTGCCAGCAGTTTCTGAAGAAAATTGTAAGATTTTGGTGTTATCGCGATATTTTCAAGTTTTTGATTATCAATCATAGTATCAGGTCTTTTTATTGCGGAATGATAGCGGTACTGTAATGATACTATAATAATGCAATTTTTTGATTAAAGTTCAAGTTATTGCTTTTTATTGAATAGTCTCCTATCTTTGCTTTCCGATAAATTGTATTCAATTCAACCGGAAAACATTGTTCAAGTTTTGATAAATACATTTGAATATACACTGATGCATGCATCGAAGTTACCAACAAAAAATGGAGATATACTGATTGCCCCGGACCTCTCCTCGTTTAATTTAATAGATCTTGAACAAACTCCGGATTTAATTGAAAAAGGCTATGAGGATACACGTGAGTTTTTCAAGAAAATCGTACGATAAGTTCTATACGATCGAATGTGAAGGTAGATAGAACAAAATATATACGAGTAAGAGGCAATTGCTATGGTATTGATTACCTGGATTGGAATCATAATATGCATCACTCAATCGGCTACGCTATCGGGTCTGAATTTAGCATATTTCAGTATCAGCAAACTGCGTCTGGAACTTGAAGCAGCGAAGAATAATAAAAACGCCGTTCGTGTTCTCAGGTTACGGGAAGATGCAAATTTTCTATTGGTGACCATACTCTGGGGTAACGTCGGCGTCAATGTGCTCCTTGCGTTGCTCTCCGGTTCGGTCCTGGCAGGCGTGCTGGCGTTTCTTTTCTCGACTGTCCTTATTACGATTTTTGGAGAAATCATACCCCAGGCATATTTTTCACGCAATGCGATACGAGTGGGTGCGCTGCTCTCTCCGGTACTTCGTTTCTATCAGATCATTTTATTTCCTGTCGCGAAACTAACAGCGCTTGTTCTCGATAAGTGGCTCGGTAAAGAGGGAATTTATTTTTACCGGGAAAGAGATCTCCGGGAAATCATTAAAATGCATGTCGAATCATCAGAAACCGATATCGATAAGGTTGAAGGAAAAGGTGCGTTGAATTTCCTGGCAATCGATGATCTGCCGCTCGCTGCAGAAGGTGAGACCGTTGATCCGGATAGTATAATTCAATTGACCTTCAAGAATAATAAACCCGTTTTCCCGGCAATAAAACCAAGTGCTTCGAATAGATTATTAAAGAGAATGAATACGTCCGGAAAGAAATGGGTCGTGATTGTCGACCGGGAAAAAGAACCGAAAATGGTTATTGATGCCGACGAGTTTATCCGGGATGCGTTTTTTAATAGTGACAAAATCAACCCGTTACGCCATTGTCATCGCCCGATAATAGTTCGTGAGAAGAAGGCAAAGCTCGGAGATATTATCCCGCGTCTGAAGGTAAATCCCGAACACAGCCAGGATGATGTGATTGATGAGGATATAATTCTTTTCTGGAGCGACGAGAAACGAATTATTACCGGCTCCGATATACTCGGCAGACTCCTGCGGGGTATTGTCAAAAATAAAGCACTATCTACAGAAAAATAAAAAAGTCATTGTGGACTGATCATGGAGTTGAATTTAGTTTAAATTTATTTAATATAGTATAGACATAATATATTAAACCACGATGTAATCATGTATGTAATCTGTGTAATAAATAATTAAACATTGTAAAAGGATGTAGTAATCATGTCGGAAGCTGCAAAAGAAAATAATAAAAAGTGGCACAGTATGGAGGTTGACTCCGTACTTGAAGAGTTACAATCATCTGCAGATGACGGACTTACCGAAGATGATGTAAAAAAGAGGTTAGAAGAGTACGGGGAGAATAAAATTCCGGAGAAGAAAAAACGCAGTGAATTGATGCGCTTTTTACTTCACTTCCACAACGTGCTCATCTATGTATTGATCGTCGCTGCGGGTATTACCGCGTTGATGGAACATTGGATTGATACCTTCGTTATTCTTGCGGTGGTTTTAGTGAATGCCACTATCGGTTATATTCAGGAGGGGAAAGCCGAAAAAGCGTTGGAAGGTATACGGAAAATGCTGTCGCTCGAGGCATTAGTTATGCGGGAAGGTAAGCGCCGCAAGGTAAATGCCGAGGAGATCGTTCCCGGCGATATCGTACATTTACGGTCGGGAGATAAAATTCCTGCCGATGTACGGATTATTAAAGCTAAAAACTTCAGGGTAGAAGAGTCGCCGCTTACCGGTGAATCGACCGATGTCAGCAAAACATCCGATCCTGTTGAAGAGAAAGCGGTCATCGGTGATCGGAAAAGTATGGGCTTTTCGGGAACAATGGTTACCTATGGAACAGCTACCGGTGTCGTGGTGTCGACGGGCACCTATACGGAGATCGGCAAGATCACTGAAATGATCTCCGACGTTGAGGAAATTACAACACCTTTGCTTCAGACAATAGATAAGTTTGCTCTCAAGTTGTCGGTCTTCATTTTGATTTTCGCGAGTACGTTTTTTGCATTTGGTTATTTCTTCATAGACTATGAACTTGCTGAGTTGTTCCTTGCTACAATCGGAGTTATTGTAGCATCTATCCCGGAAGGATTGCCGGCGATTATGACAATTACACTTGCCATCGGCGTTCAGCGTATGGCACGCCGGAATGCGATCATCCGGCGCCTTCCCTCGGTTGAAACGCTCGGTTCGGTCAGTGTGATCTGTTCAGATAAAACCGGCACACTCACGCGAAATGAAATGACCGCAAAAACAGTACGTACCGCCGACGATGAATATGAGATCGAAGGTTCAGGGTATAAACCCGAAGGCAAGATTAAAAAAGATGACACGGAAGTTGATATCGGTGAAGAAACTGTGCTTGAGAAATTAATGCAGAGTATACGTGCATGCAATGATGCTTCACTTGAAAAGAAAGACGATGGCGAATGGAAACTTGAAGGTACTCCGACAGAGGGTTCCTTAATTACCCTGTCCTATAAAGCGGGATTGGAGGATTTCAAGCCGGAGCGGATCGATGATATCCCGTTTGAGTCGGAACACAAATATATGGCAACCCTCAATGAAATCGACGG
>PWXV01000339.1 GCA_003568415.1 Ignavibacteriales bacterium | reverse complement strand
GAATACAATCGTTACAGATGCTGATAACCGTATTGCAATAAATGCCCAAAACGAAAGTGAGATAACACCCATTAATGTAGCCGCCGGCGATCTGAATGGTGACTACCGGGATGAAATTGTTGTAGTGACCGGAGGATCTACATATATTTATTCAATTCACAATCAACTTATCCCCGAACACAGATTAACAAGGGGGGCAGCTGCATCTTCCGGGGGGAATGAAGATTATTTTCTTGCCGTCGGTGATATGGATGGAAGCGGCAGGGCCGAGATTGTAACAGCGACAAATTTTAGAGAGTTGACACCCGGCGGTGTACAATATTTTGAAATTTTTGTTATGAGTATCGACGAAGATTTTTCCGGCTCGCTTCAAAAAGCCCGAAGGGAATTCGAAGAACAGGTGTCAGCTGAAACAGGATACAGAAATTTTGCTATCGCACTGGGTGATTTCAATGGTGAAAGGACCTGGCTCGGTACTCCCGCGCATTATCGATTAAATTCTATTATGCAGCCGTCGGTAATACTGTATGCACCGCCTGTCCATTATGACATTCTGAATTCTACAGTGTATGATTTAAGCGGATGTTACCCGAATCAAGGGTGTGGATTTTTATCTTCTTACGTACAAACAACTACAGACGCTCAAACCGTTTCCATTGAACATCATGAAGATTGGGGAGTATCTGCAAGTCTTGAAGTTTTTATACCGGGCACAAGAACCAAAGCAGAAGTTACCTATGGTGAAAAATTCAGTCATTCCGCCACGCAAAGAGAAACAATGTCCATAGCGTCCGGCAGAACGGCAGCCGGTGATGACTGGATTTTTGCCAGTACCTATGACATAGATTTCTACGAATACCCTGTCTATGAGGGGGATGATCCGACGCCGATCGGTCATTACCTGGTATCGATACCCCGGAACATCAGGCCGCTCTGGATCGAAGCAAAGGACGATCAACTGTTAAGTAACAATTTGCATCCCGACCATGAAGTTGGAAATATACTTTCCTATCGATCGTATGATGCAGATGCTACACCGGATATGAGTAGCTTGATTGTAGAATTTCAGGAACAGACAATAGGTGCAACAGGTAATAGCCACGTATCGTTAGAGCAGAATATATTTTCGGAAAATCAAGTTGAAGAGAGCTGGGAGGGAGGGGTTTCGTTAGAGTTTGAGGTGGATCTTGTATTCGATGTATACGGAGCGAAAGCAGGGTTTAAACTAAACTTAGGAGGCCACTACAGCAGGGGTGAAATAGTTACGCAATCAGTATCAGTAGAAGAATCACTTGAAATGCGAAGCGACTTCGGTCATGTTCATTCGAGCTTCGGCACAGCCGGAACCTATTATGTGAAACCCTACGCTTACTGGGCCAATTCCGGTGCACTCGTTCTTGATTACAAGGTTGATATTCCGGAAGGCAACAATTTTTGGCGGGATCATTATAACGCTCCCGATCTCGCTTTTAGTCTGCCATGGAGATACGATGAGCATAAAGGTATTCCATTTCCCGGGAATGATCCGAGCTATGTACACCGAACCCGGGATATAGCGCTGTCGGATCCTGAACCGGCAGGCGGTGACACAGTGATTATCGGTGCACGAATTCGCAATATGGGATTACAGGATGTTTCTTCTCCGTTCTCGGTGCATTTTTATAATGGTAATCCGGAGACCAATGGAATACAGATAGCGGAAACATTAATCGATACCGTTATCGCAGCTCGCTCATCACATAATACATTTGTGGAATGGGTAGTTCCGACTGAATATGGTTTAGCAGAACTGAACGATGCAAGAATATATGTCCAAATTGATCCGGAGAACCAAATCAACAATGAGATACATGATAATAATAATATAGGATGGGCTCCGGTTCTTTCGGGAACAATTACCAATGTAACTGAGCGGAAGGAACTTCCCGAACAATTTGTATTGCATCAATCTTATCCCAATCCGTTTAATCCGGCCGCAACCATTCGTTATTCGCTTCCCGAGAACACATCGGTTCGGTTAGAGGTGTATAACGTACTCGGTCAGGTTGTAGAGGTGCTTGTGGATGAAACGCAGCGCGCCGGAGTGCATGAGGGGCAATTCAATGCCTCGCATCTCCCGAGCGGTGTGTACATCTACCGTATTACCGCGGGAGCGTTTGTGGAGAGCAAGCGGATGCTGCTGGTGAAATAGTTTTACATAAATTCTGAACCACGAAGGACACCAAGGACACCAAGTTTTAAAAGTTTATAAAAAATACTTCGTATCCTTCGTGTTACCTTCGTGGTCTTCGTGGTTTTTAAAAAAATTACTTCATGAAATTACTCATCGTCGACGATAACAACAGTACCCGAAAACTAATACGAAGTATTATGAGACCTTATGGTCATGAAATCGTAGAGTCGGGGAATGGAAGTGATGCCGTTAAGCTGTATGCATCCGAACTCCCCGACTGTGTGTTTATGGATTACGAGATGCCGGGAATTAACGGCATAAAAGCGACTGAAACTATCAAAGGATCGTTTCCGAATGCACGGATCATCATCGTTACAATGTTTGACGACGAGTATCTCCGTGCAGCCGCAATCAAAGCCGGGGCGGAGAGATATGTATTAAAGGAGGATCTTATGGATTTGCCGGGGATGTTAGAATGATGCAGCAAAAGGCCGGCATGCATTTATGAGGAAACGGAATTAGATGAGCAGTTGAAGTTACGAAATTTTGTGTCTTCTATATAATCGATGTTTCCCTGGTTTGGATCGTGTGGTAAATTCTCTTTCGGTTGTTTTTTAAAGAAAATTAGTCTATCAGGATCGGAACATATTCAATATAGTATCGGTTTGCTTTGAGAGATTGTAATATGGAAACATATAGAGAAGCCGGGTCTTTCAACCCGGCTTAATTTTAGCTCCGCAAGCGACCCGGTATCTCGAACTTTTTTATCCTCAAAATTCCCGTAAATATCAAATTCATCTGTCTAATAACCTTACCGCTCAAATCTAAAAAATATTACAGGCATTAGCTTTAATAGTCCCAACAGACTAATCCCTTTTTCATCCCTTTGGAATATAGACATTGTATTATAATTTAGGTAACTATACCACAACAAAGATACCGATGGCGTTGCAGATGTGACAAGTATGCAATATATCATTCATTTATTCATGTTCCAGAAATGAGGGGCGTATGAAATTAAAATTTAACGTTGTCATAGTAGTGGTTCTCTGTTTATCGTTCCTCCTCATAATGGGGTGTGGGGCAAGTAAAGCAGTGAAAGGCGGAGCAATTGGCGCAGGAGCCGGAGGGGTAGTAGGCGGCCTTATCGGAGATCATTATGGAGAGACTGCAGTCGGTGCCATCATCGGAGCGGCAGTAGGAGGAACTGCCGGAGCGCTCATCGGTCATCACATGGATAAACAGGCCGCAGAGATGAGGGAAGATATGAAGGATGCAAAAATCGAACGAATCGGCGAGGGAATTAAGATTACATTCGACTCCGGAATTCTTTTTGCAATAAACTCATCTGACTTGCAGTCTACGGCACGGCAAAACATTGAGAGTTTGGCAATTGTCCTTAATAAATATCCCGACACAAACATTCTCGTTGAAGGAGACACAGACAACACCGGCACTGAAGAATATAACCAAAAATTATCGGAACGTCGTGCTCAATCTGTTGCTGACCATCTGAAAGGCCAGGGTATTCCCGGTTCAAGGATCACTACTGTGGGACTTGGCGAGTTGAATCCTGTCGCTTCAAATGACACGGAATTAGGGCGCTCGCTAAACCGGCGTGTGGAAGTTGCCATTTTCGCAAATGACAAATTAAAGAAAGCTGCCGAAAAAGGTAATCTTTAACAACCCCAAGCGGGAGCTTTGAAACTAACTATGTCTCACTGAAAAAGTCAGGCTTTCCCGACTCGTCGGGACTCAGCCTGACAAATGTGTCACTCCGAGCGGAGTCGAGGAGTGAATACCCGTTTTTCAGTGAGAACTAAACGCATCAAATCTAACAGAGCAAGGAGAATACCATGCCTCTTCTCACTATCGTTATAACACTGATCGTTGTAGGCGTTCTCTTATGGTTGATTAATTCGTTTATACCAATGGACCGTAAGATTAAATCAATACTGAACGTTGTCGTACTTATTGTAGTGGTTATATGGTTGTTGAATGTTTTCGGAGTAATCGGTTCTATGTCCAACATTCACATTGGCGGATTGTAATATATTTAACCACACTACATCTGACAATGCATTGTTATGGTGTGGACTATCAATCATATTGACAGAAAGGTAACTACCATGGTAACAAGAACATTTTTCGGAGCCATCGTCATGATGTTTGTCCTGGTTCTGGCGGGAAATGCGGGAGCGAAGGAACATATCCAAAAATATTTCAATGACACCGCATTAAAGGTGCAAGCAGCAGAGGACCCGGTAGAAAAGCGTGAAATTATCGACGAATCATTACATAAGATGATGACAGCACTGGATAGAGTTCAGAGCTCACCGTTGGTATCGAGAGAAGATATAGACGGTATCGATCAATATAAAACGGTACTTCAGGAAAAACAAGACGAGCTTCTGGGTAATAATGGATTTGAGCGAGTACCGGATTCACAACTCAATGCCTTCTCGGTGTACGTAGTACAGTCTATGGAGCAAGCTGACAGGACCATTACCATCAGTCTCGTCACGGCGCTTTTAATTGTCATCATTTTGATACTCATCTTATAGTTGTATCGTAAACGGGTGAACAGTACCGGATATTTGGTATGCAAATTTCGCGTAATCTATTATTCACGAGCGTCATGCAAACATGGTGGGGACTGTGTGGGAGCATCGGCAGTATGGCGCTCGGGTTATTTCTTATTTCATGCAGCACAATACCTTCTGCTCAGCGGGAATCTTCGCATGAGGAGGAGAGCATGCCTCCGCCGCGGTACTCAATTGTATTTATCATTCATGGCGACGGTAACTATCTTTATCATGACAGCGGCGGCCACGCGAACCGAGCAGATCAAAAGGCCCTTGATGCGGCACGAAGGGTTGCAGCGCGAAACCGTGAAGCAGAGGTGTTTATCTTTCATCAAAAACCTATCAAGCGCACCTTATTCTTCTTTCCACGCCGCGACGGTAAAATGTATTACTACCGGCACGGACGATCGTACGCTGAGGAATCCTACCGGCGTCATCGGGGCGAAACGCGGTTCGATCCCGAACTGAAACTCTATCACCAATACCGCACAAAAGAGAAATCTCAGCCGTTGCGAATGT
>PWXV01000015.1 GCA_003568415.1 Ignavibacteriales bacterium | reverse complement strand
CACCCAATATCTTTCCACAGGATACTGCCCCAATTTCCGGGATGACAAATCATCAGATTGATTCCTTGCTTACCGTTACCGCTGCAAAGAACATGACCGTTACCGAACGGATCGAGTTTTACTCGGAACTGTTTCTCGGCATGCCGTATAATCTCACCTGTACCGGCGACGGACCCTATGCACTGTATGAAACGGAACCGCTGGTAAATTTTGAGGAGACGAATTGCATGGTATATACCGAGCACGTGCTCGCGCTTGCCATTTCCGACAGCTGGGATAACTTTTTCAACAATCTCCAGCAGATACGATACAAAGACGGCATCATCGGTATGCGCACACGCAATCATTACACGATGGCAGACTGGCTTCCCGAAAATGCATGGTTACTCGACGACGTCTCACGAACAATCGGCGGCGAACACACAAAACAATTTACACGTACTATTTCCCATAAAACCTTTTTTACAAACAAGGGCATCGACGACCTGCGTTATGTAAAACCCGACCGTGAGGTGACGATAGATTATGTACCGATGCGTGCGCTTCCGGATGTGAAGGAAAATATTCAATCGGGGGATATATTTGCTCTGATATATGCCGATATGCCGGATATATTTTCAGCCCATATGTTGATAGCTATTCGAAAGAACGGAGAGCTTTATTTCCGTGAATCGGCAATGGGCAGAGGGACGACGTTCGATTCAACATTTGAAGAGTGGTATGAGAAGTATAAAGATTCGACAACCCACGCCGGTTTGTCGTTTATGAGAGTAAGAGATGAACTGAACGAACCGGGAAAAATAATCCTGCCGTGGGAGATACGCGATATGTAACAACCGTTCTATTTAACAGGCGGCTTGTCTATGTTCTGATTTTTATTGCTATACCGTATGACGATCTCCCGTCCGGGAGTCGACTCTTCGTATAATATTTGAAGGTATCCGTGTTATCATGATTTTCTCCCTTTTACCAGGTGAATTATTTAATGAAACAACATAAATATAAGTGAAAACCTGGATACATACATGGGAACCCGAAGACCCCGGGTTTTGGAAAGAGACCGGAAGCAACATTGCCTGGCGCACGCTCATAATTACGACCGTTGCATTGATACTTTCATTCAGTACATGGTTCTTGATGAGTGTTTTAGTCGTTCGGCTTCCGAGCATAGGATTTGAGTTTACATCTATGCAGCTATTCTGGCTTGCGGCGATGCCGGGGCTGGCGGGGGGATCATTGCGCATCGTCAATACGTTTCTCATACCCATATTCGGTACAAGGCACGTTATTGCAATCTCAACATTTTTGAAGATACTACCCTGTCTCGGCTTGGGTTTCGCGGTTATGAATCCGGATTCTCCCTTTTGGATATTTATGGTCCTGGCTTTTGCCCTCGGTTTGGGAGGCGGAGATTTTTCATCATATATGCCGAGTACTTCCCTGTTCTTTCCGAATAGATTAAAGGGAACGGCGCTCGGCATTCAAGCGGGCATCGGCAACTTCGGTGTTTTCGTCGTTCAGTTTCTTACGCCATGGATAATCGGGTTTGCTGCTTTCGGTGTTCTCGTCGGCAATCGGCAGGTGTTTACCGTAAACGATGAAACAACAACGCTCTGGTTGCAAAATGCCGCCTTCATATATATTATCCCGCTGTTACTTGTAACCCTCCTGGCCTGGAAATATCTCCGCAGCGTCCCCGTGCGTGCAACGCTTAGACAACAACTCGATATCTTTAAGGATAAACATACGTGGTACTGCACCATCACATACTTCATGACATTCGGAAGTTTTTCCGGCCTGGCGGCGGCGTTCCCGCTTATGATCGCGACGTTGTACGGACAGTTCCCCGAAGCACCCGATCCCCTTGCATATGCATTTTTAGGTCCGTTAGTCGGTTCGTTGATTCGTATTGTGATGGGTTTTCCTGCAGATCGGTGGGGAGGAAGCATCTTTACACAGCTTTCGGGAATCGGATTGATTGTATGCGGTTTGCTATTGATATTCGGCGGATATCTGGCGCCGACCTCACTTGACCAGTTTCCGGTCTTCGTGATATTAATGGTGCTGCTGTTCTTCTTTGCGGGAACTGGTAATGCATCGACATTCCGGCAATATCCGATCATCTTCGCCCATTCACCACGTCAGGGCGCGGGAGTTATCGGATGGACGGCAGCAATTGCTGCGTACGGACCATTTGTCTTCTCAACATTAATCGGTTTGTCTATCGGTAAAACAGGATCTGCAGAATCATTCTTCTGGGGGGCGATCGTTTTCTGGGTGATTGCATCCGGTATCAATTTTTGGTACTACACCAGGTCGGGCAGAGAGCGATGGGATTTCGGTTCCAGATGGGGGACCTGGTGGGACAAGGAAAAAACAGGTAGGTCCGGATAATTAAACACACTTTATTTAAAAAGCCGCCTGCCGGAATACTAACAGGCGGCTTTCTGATCAAGAATTTAGTGTAAAACAACCGCTTTGACATATTTAATAAGAACCATTGTCTCAATAATTATTCCCATAAAATATACCTACATAAATTTATGAGGCAGGTTTAAAAGGTAGTAAAAAGCCGAGAACGTTTAGTATTTCCTGTGAAGTTTTAGAAAGGGACACTGGAGAGTCGCTGGTACAATATCGGGTCACAATCCCGAATGTACCATCTCTATAGCTTCCTTCACGGTGATGGCTTTTGTTAATCCGGTAACTAATTGTACCTCTGCTTCTTTTAATCTGGATTTCACATTGCCGCCGACGTTGCCGGTAATCACATAGTCTGCACCGTGATTGATGACCAATTCCGCTGCGTTTCTTCCTGCACCGCTCCGCATCTCCACACCGGGGTTTTCCATAACGGTTAACGTTTCTTCTTTACAATCGTAAAACAGAATATACTGGCATCTCCCGAAGGTCTGGCTCACCTCTGAATCCAACGAGGTACCGTTTGAGGTAATTGCAATGATTGTTCTTTCTTCGTCTTGTAATTCTGAACCGGCTGCTATTTGAAAAGAGATGATCAGAAAAAGTAAAATAACCGGTAGGTATACGTAAATTCTCATCCCTCTATCCTTTCATAATGTGATTATATAGAAATGCGCGAGTAATTATTGGATGCATGTCGCATGAAGAAAGTTTAATGCCGTAAAATAAAATACTCATTAAACTTAATCGAGTATAATAGTGTCCAATTAATTACCGGAAGTTGGGTTACTAATTTTCCGAAAAAAGAGAAAAAGATCTTGTATCTCATCATAGTAAACGGTTAATATCTTGAAAAAACTAATCTATATCTCATTTACGGTTCTCATTATACTGGGAGCCATTTTGTATGTATCCAATCCATTCAGCCGGGGTCGTTCGTCGGATTCGCTCACCTTTCGTACCGTTGAGGTATCCAGGCAGGATATCGGATCGACCGTGTTTGCCCTCGGTATCGTCAAACCGATGGTCGGCGCCGAAGTAAAAGTCGGTTCACGGATTTCCGGTGTCGTGGAGCGGTTGCGGGCGAACATCGGTGATTACGTAGAAAGGGGCGAGATTATTGCCGAACTCGATGATGCCGAGCTCCGCGCCCGTCTTGCCCAGGCACGGGCATCGCTCGAGAAATCAAAAGTCGATTATGAGCAAGCCCGCAGGGTGTATGAACGACAGCGGAAACTTTACGAAAACGACCACATATCGCAACAGGAATTCGATGTCGCCGAGTCGTCATTTGCGGCGGCGAGAGCTCAATTGATGCAGGCGGAAGCCAACCGTGAGCTTGCCGAAATCCAGCTCTCATATGCAACAATCAGCTCGCCGACATCGGGTGTGATCGCCTCCGTATCGACGCAGGAGGGAGAAGCCATTGCCGCAGGACTCGCCGCACCGACCTTTGTGAACATTATCGACTTACACCGACTTGAAGTGCATACATACGTCGATGAAACGGATATCGGAAAGATTGATATCGGTCAACGGGCGAGGTTTACTGTTGACACATATCCGGGTGTGGAATTTCCCGGAAGGGTAACGGCGATTTATCCGAAAGCGGTTATCGAAGATAATGTTGTGAATTATATCGCAACGGTCGAGATACTTGATTTTAAGGAGCACGTACTGCGGCCGGAGATGACAGCACATGTGACCATTATACTGGAGGAACGACAGGGCGTGCTCACTGTTCCCACCGCTGCTATCCACCGAGACCGCGGCGAGCGGTATGTCAACGTCCTTGAAGAAAATGAGCACGTACGCAGGACGGTCAGTGTCGGATGGCGGGATGGAACGTACACCGAAATACTTGACGGACTTCAGGAAGGTGATGTAGTCGTCGTTGCAGAACTTCAATAACAGGAGAATATCAATGAAGAAAAAATTAATAGAAGCGATCGATCTCACAAAGATATACGGCAAAGGTGTCGATACGAAAGTGGTGGCACTGGATAATGCATCGCTTGAAATATATGAAGGAGAATTCATCGCAATTATGGGCGTTTCAGGATCGGGGAAATCGACGCTGATGAATATACTGGGATGTCTCGACAAACCAACCGGCGGCAAGCTGTTGCTCGATGGTGTTGAGGTAAGTAAACTCGATGATGAAGTGCTGGCGGCAGTGCGAAACAAAAAAATCGGATTTGTATTTCAATCCTTTAACCTGTTGCCGCGAACCAATGCCCTTGAAAACGTCGAACTTCCCCTTCTCTATTCCGACCGGAGTAATATAACGGATTTAGCAAAAAAAGCGCTGGAGTCGGTGGGATTAACCGATCGCATGCATCATCAGCCGGGTGAATTATCGGGCGGACAGCAGCAGCGGGTTGCCATTGCCCGGGCACTGGTCAACGATCCGGATATCGTATTCGCCGATGAGCCCACGGGAAATCTCGATTCCCGTTCAAGTATGGAAATAATGGCATTATTACAGGATCTGCACAAACAGGGCAGAACGATTGTGGTTGTAACCCATGAGAAGGATGTTGCGCAATTTGCAGAACGAATAATTCAAATTGCTGACGGAAAGATTACAAGCGACAAGAAAAACACTCAGAAAGTTGATGCAGGAGATATGATGCAGGATGAAGTATCGTCAGATGACGAGAAACACGCAACCGATACGGAGGTGACCGATGAAAACAGGTAGAATGTTGAAAGTTGCGTTTGTCGGTCTGGGAAGAAACAAACTTCGCACATTTCTGATGATGATCGGCGTGGTAATCGGTATCACCGCATTGACCATAGTAGTTGCTGCGGCGCTCGGTACCCAGGAAAAAATCGTTGAGCGCGTGAAACAGTT
>PWXV01000210.1 GCA_003568415.1 Ignavibacteriales bacterium | reverse complement strand
TTACCGGCTTTTCCGCTTCAATCAGTATTTCTTCCATCGATTTCTTTTCATTCCCAATCTGTACAATTTGTTGATTGAGATAGAGCGCATGTCTGGCTTTGTAAGCAGCGTCGCGGGACAGTCGGTTTGCTTCGTCTGTATCGTAACGATCTTGCTGCAAAAGTGTCTCGGCTCTTTTCACCAGAGTTTTTGCCTCTTCGAGAGTTTGCGGTACGTTTCTTCCTGCTCGTTGAGCATCCGCCTGTTGCAATAACTCACGAGCAGTATTCAGATAGTTTGCTTTTATTGCCTGAAGCTCAACGGCACGATATTGACTTTCGGCAGTTTGTGCTTGCTGACGTGCCCGGTTCACATTCCCTGCTTCGAGAGCTTCCGCAGCGTTCCTGAAAATTGCTTCCGCACTATTCCAATTCCCGGATCCGTAGACCGGGGCGTCGGCTTTCAGGGCGTCGTTTCGTGCCGCGATAGCCGATGAAAATGTAACTTCACCGAGTTTTGCTGTTTCCATTGCATCTTTGAATGCTCCGGATGCACGGTTAAGTTCTGACCGGATATTTTCGATGTTTCTCTCCTGTCTCAGGAGCAGTTCTGCATTATTGTAATGCCGCATGCCGGTTTCGAAATTTTTCGGACTGTAAAGATCGGCATCCATAGCTTTTGCTTCCTCGAGAGTTTTGTCGATAGTTCCGAATAGCTGTGCGCGGATATTTTGTTGTTCCCTTGTAAGCGGACCTTCCGTAGTCGGCTTACCGGAGCCACAACCGGTATAAGCAAGAAGCATCGCCGCTATGGTCATAAATAACAGAATGTGTAATGTTCTCATACAATTCCTCCTTATGAGTTTTATTATAAAATATCGTGTAACATAACAGATAGTGGGTAAGCCAGTATTATAATGGCAGAGCAACCTGCCGGTGGACTGATGACTGGATAGATTCTTTCCCGCTCAAACAGTGAGATCGGTTTCTTGATATTATTATGTATTGATATGTACCTAATTTAAACCACAAAGTCTATCTTCCAAAGGGATGAAAAAGGGATTAGTTATTTGGGACTACAAAAACTGATGACTGAAATATTTTTAGATTTGAACGGTAAGGTGATTAGGCAGATGAAACAGAGACACGACAGTCTGTTGAACTCGTCTTTTGTTTTTCCTTTATCTTGCAATCTTGCCAGCTTCAGATTATCATAAAGTCGAATTTACTTATAATACTCTGTACGGTGATATGACCATCGAAGAAATCCAAGCAGAATATGCAACCTTTCTCGACCAGTTAGTTGTGACTGTGTCTGTAAAGTAGCACTGAAGGTAATCATGACTACGGTCGCGAGGACTGCAATTCTAAAATAATGCATATGGTCGTTCGGTTGTAGTTATTCGAAAAAAGTAATTATCAATATTTGTTAATCATGCCAAATACTATTTCAATAATATAAATTTCTTTACCGCCGTGTGATCGGGTGTATGGATCCGATAAAAATAGGTGCCGCTTGAAAGATCACTTCCGTCAAATACGACCTCGTGTACACCAGCCCGATGCTCTTCATCAACCAGTGTCCTGATCCGTTGGCCGAGTAGATTATAGACTTCCAGAACTACTCTACAATCCTTCGGCAGGGCATACAGAAGTGTTGTCGTCGGGTTGAACGGATTCGGATAATTCTGGTACAGTTCGAAGTATTCGGGTATCTCATATTCGATATCGACGTCTGCGATGATGACCGCGTCGTTTGTGAAAATTATCTCACCGGCGGAGACTGTACCGGCAATGATATCCGTGACGCCATGAACAATGAGATTCCGTTCCTGCCTGTCTTTGACCGACCAGTGGATGAGGGTGAGTGTTTCTCCTTCCTGTGCACCCGATATACTTTCAGGTTGGTGCAAATCATCTCCCCATATGGTAACGGCTGCCCGACCCGCATTCTGAACGACACCGCTCCCGATCAGCATGCCGGTCGATGTCTGCACACCGATTTCATCCCCCTCAAGCATCTCCTCTGAGATGACGATAAGGACGGCATTGGTGCCGGTATTCCCGTTGATAGTATAGTGCTTAGGCTCAACGATGATTGGCTCGGACGACTGCTGAATATCTGCGTTTCCAGCAATATCCTGCTGGGGAAAAACGCTGTATGGCGGATAGAGCAACTCGGTCTGACTGGTCACGTACAGCCGGTATCCTTCACCCGGCTTCATGGTACCCATGGTGTTGATAGGGTGCTCAGAGATAACGCCTGCGGGTAAATAGACCTGCCCGCTTCCGTTCTTTGCGATAATCAAATCGTTCTCGATACTTTTCAGGGCAGATGCGGCATCGACCTGATCGGTCCGCATGTAGCCGACCATGTTCCATCCGGCGAGGAGTTGGATGGGGGTTGTATCCGGTTTTCGCTGTATCCCGAAGATCTCCAACTCGTCGGCGTCGGGGGAGAGATAGATCTTGTAGCCCCGGCTGTAATTCCAATTCCTGATATCGTCCACCCCAAGGGCCGGGAAGTATATCTTTCCCGTACCGTCCTTTACGATAATGAGATTATCTGCTATCGATTTAAAAACAGATCCGGTCGTGCTGTCGAGGGGTTCTATGTAGCTGGATACCAGGTTCCATCCAGCGCGGAGTGATATGCTATGTGTCTCTGTCGGGATAATCGTAAAATTCCATACCGTCGACCACGGCCCGGTTCCGCCTGTATTGGTCGCGTTGACACGCCAGAAATACTGTGCTCCTGCCTCAAGGTCTTCCAGCTCACGGGTGAGTACCGTGAGCCCGCTATCGTTGACAACCGGTGAGATAAAGGCCGATGTCAGGGCGACCTGCACGTGGTACGTCTCTGCACGCGCAGCCGCATTCCATTCGATTGTCAAAGTGGTTGGTTGATCCGTAGCGTTGTTGGCAGGGGAAACGAGCGTCGGTGTTGCCGGACGGGCAATGATGGTCGTGAATGTCCGTGCGGTCGACCAATTACTCTCGCCTCCAATGTTAATAGCCCGTACCCGCCAGTAGTACTGTGTGTTGTTTTGTAGTGCCGTAGCAACATTGTACGATGTTGTCGTAATACCTGACTGATTGATTACTGTTGTCCCAAAGTTCGGAGTGGTGGATACCTGTACCTGATACGTCTGGGCTCTGTCTGCGGTATTCCAGCTCAGTGTCGGTGTAACGGAGACGTTGGTGGCGTTGTTATCCGGCGATACAAGAGTTGGAATAGCCGGTGGATCAATAGTGAACTCGGCAGGACGAATATTAAATCCGATTGCAGCCCATTCACCGCTTGCGCCGTGCCAGGTCATGTTGACATCTCCATCTTTACCTTCCCGGATGCTGGCACCGGTCGTCGGTCCGTCGCCGTCGAGTCCGAGTCGCCACAGTTGTGTTTGGGCATTGCCGGGTATGGGTCCGTCTTCTACATCTTCTGCATGGGCGATGACATCCATCACGATGGCTCCTGCAAAACTACTGACCGTTATATTCGGCGCTCCGGTTTCAGCCGATGCCACGGTGATATTGCCGATCGGATTGCCCTGATCGACACCTGTGAACGATATCGCACCGGCTCCTGCCTCTCCGTCATCACTAAATACGACCTGTACGGTATGAGAGCCGACGGGCGGATCAATCAGGTACCAGGCGCTAACATGAGGATCATCGTCGTTGTTTTTTGCCGATCTATCGGCGATGAAGGTAAGATTGTTTCCGCCGTACTTGACACTGATCACATGCTCATCACCGTCCTCGAATCCGATACCGACGACCAGCAGTCGGTCTTTTCCATCCTCGACCGTGTGTTTGAATGTCATCACTTTGCCGTCGTTGGTATAGGTAGTCGGACTGCCGAGAATTACCTGTGCCGATATTTCGGTTGGGAAGAGTGCTGCAAATCCTATGAAGATGAACAGCAGAAAATGGCAAAGTAATCCCGGTTTCCGTACTGGATACTGGTGATCTGATACTCTCTTGTTTTTGTTTTCTTGAGTCATTAATCTCATAAAGCAATAAGCTACGCTTGCACACACTGTTTTGACTGTGCGATCGTTACCGTAGGAGGCTCATTCAAAATTATGTATATCTTAAAAAAGAGTATCGCTATTCAGCTATGTTTTTTAAGTACACCTTCAATGAACCCGTACACACAGAGATGCCAGACTACCACGCCGGCGGTGAAATTAGTAACCCGCTTACGGTTGCGCCGATTATTAGATACAGAGATTCAACGTATTGTATCCATCGACCATTATAGTATAAAACTTCGTATTATTGCCCGTCTACAATTATTTCCAATGCCAGTGATTTTCTTGCCCGATGGAATCTGTCACAACCGGTTATTTCTTTCATCGCAACCTCTATCCCCTTTGTCAAGTGTTTCTGAAAATTCCTCGACATCATATCCGCGATCTCGTGCATATTCAACGAGTTTTTTGCCGAGTACTTTTCTCGCACGATGAATCCGGGACCGTACTGTCCCGATTGGTATATCAAAAAACTCTGCAAGCTCTTCATATGTCAATCCTTTAATATTGCGCAGAACGATTGCGGTCCGGAAATTTTCAGGAAGATCTGAAAGTGCTCCACTGATATCATCATCAAACAGGTTCCGGTATAACAGGTCGCGTATATCGGTGGTATCACGGCTCGAATGTATCGCACTAAGATACGAGTACTCATCTTCGTCAAATTCAAGATTATCCGGGTCCCGTTTCTTCTTCCTGTAATCATTTATATAAGAATTTTTCATTATCCGGAAGAGCCACGCCCGCGCATTTGTTCCGTCTTCGTATTTATCGATAAACCGGTACGCTTTAAGATATGTTTCCTGTATCAGATCATTCGCCGCATTATATTCACTTGTCAGTCTCAGAGCATAATAATACAACGAATCCATATGGGGAAGCATCTCTTCTAAAAATTTTTTGTGATAATTCGATGTATGACTGTTCATCATATACATTTTTTATTCCTTTCGGTATCTCCTGCTATCTCACCCGGGATCGATTGTCTGCGTAACACACAAGCATAATATAGCCCACGCAATGGACATCCCAACAACAGATCATCGGAGACAGGAAAAACCATTTATTCTTTATATTTATTCCCTTAAATTGTTACAGGTAACTCTGGACATCTTTTTGTTTGCCGATTCTATTATTTTCCTGCCTTTTTCCATACAGGATCTTCTCTGCTCCTCCAATAAATAACTGAAATATTTTTGGGCTCGAACGCTAAGGATATGATGTAAAATTCGGGATATACTTACCAAACACCTCTGTTATGTGCCATCCCGGTTT
>PWXV01000178.1 GCA_003568415.1 Ignavibacteriales bacterium | reverse complement strand
GCCGGGTCGGCACCACTACCGCCGGGAGTAATCGACTGCATAAACTCGTTGGAACGGTGGCGAAGATTTTGCCGCAGAATCCCGAGCTGGTCATCTATCTCGGCAATCATTCGCCGGTAGCGTTCATCCTGGTGAGCGTCGGGGTTTTGTGTCATAGTAAGATCGCGCTCGACTTCAAGCTCGGCGATCTGTTCCTGTATCATGCGAATGTATGAATTATCGGCCGAGCTGATGGCCTGGGCAACTTTCGGTTCCTCTTCCTCGAGCTGCCGTCTGAGTGAAACGAGTGTGTTTTGTAGCGATTGCATCTCAACATTCGTCGACTCACGCTGGGCTTCGAGTTGTGAAATCTGCTCAATCACACGTTTTGTCTCATCGTCGATACTCACCACACCGTGTTCTTCCATATAATCTTTGAATCTCTGTTCCGCTTCTTCGAGACTTTCCTGCTTGGAAGCTAACTGCTCCTCGAGGAATTCACGAACGTTTCGCGATTGCTGGCGGCTCATGTTAAAATGCCGGTCGTAATAAACCTGTGCATAGGTATTTGCAATAAGCGCCGCTTCGCGGTTATTGTTCCTTCGCGTAGTAATGGTAATAAAATCGGAATCGCGTTTGGGCGAAAACGACAAAGCACCGCGCAGCCGGGATGTCACGGCTCCTTTCGACGACCACTGCATGGTATTACCGTTTTCCTCGATATGGGTCAGTATCGGAATCGGTTCGGAACCGTCCTCGTCCAGATACCGTATATCCATTAACCGGTCGGCGACGGCTTCGGCAATCATTCTTGACTTGAGGAGTTCAAGTTCGTTGCCGATGTTCTTCGATTCATCGACGGCAAGACCGCCAAGCAGCAACGACTGCTGTCCCTGCGTATTAATAAATACCGAGACCGATGCCTCGTATTCCGGTTCCATTGTCATGGTTACGAACAGTGCGACGTTGAACACGGCCAGCGTAACTGCAATGACAATCCACTTGCCGCGCCAGAGGATGGGTATATAATCTTTAAGCGTCGGACCTTCGTCGAAGAAATCGAATGGGAGTTTACCATTCAGTCCGTTGGTATTGTGGTTATTGTTCGTGTGTTTGTTATCCATAGCACATATCCTGTATTATAACATTATAAAGAGTACGCGGGAAAATGGTATGCGAATTTTCCGTTACTGAGTTTTATATATAAAACGAACGACCATGCATGCCGGTATGCAAGTAAAAAAATCTTTCCGGGCGACCGGGGTGATTTTTAAACTTTGCGTGATAATAAATTTTTACGATGTATTAAAGATATGCACTGAGGGTGAGTTTGTCAACCGGAACAGCACTCCGGCCGGCAAAAAAAGGTATTTCGACGATGCGCATGCATCGCCGTAATTTGTAAGATGTGTCGTGACAGGCGCAAACAACTTACAAATAAAGCTGTAAATTGGTCCCTCGTGGCATAGCTCCGCCACGTCAGTCACAGGGACCGACGGGGGCGGAAGAGAAAATACGGCAGCATATAATGTACGCTGCCGGCAGAGCTTCCCCCGGCTCTGTATATATATAATCGTTACCTCCCGGGGGTCTTGCTGAAAATTTTCGAGAAAAATTTAATTTTTTTCTCCGCCAAACAGCCCGGGTTTCACCGGACACCAATTTCGTTCCGGTGTGCCATCACCTGGTTATATATTGTAACAAATACGATGCCATAAATTGTCAGGATTCAGCATAGTATTTAAGTGAAAAACCCGTATTTCACAACTTCTCTTTATTGAAGGTGGATAAATCAATCCTTTTGGTTAATATTGGCCATACATGAGATATAAAAAATCAGGGGAAAATAACCTTTCACGGCTTATCGTACCTACCAATGGCATCGACATCGCAACTTTTGTGATTTCTATCGAAATTGTCGGCGAAAATAATTTCGCCGCTACATTGATGCAGGATTCCGAAAAGCGGGAAAATGAACAAAATCCAAATGCTAAAAACTTCTCAATTTTACGTTTTTTTAACATTTTGTCATTTGAATTTTGGTGTTGTTTCCCCGATAAATATCGGGGTCGGATTTAGTGCTTAGAATTTTCAACTGTTAATGTAGTAAATCTTCTATTTTGCGTAACATCAGTTACCAGGTATCCCCGGAAGCGGAATCTGCATAAAGCCGGTTCAATACGGGTTCGGTTTGCCAGCCGCTGCCGTTCCAGTAGTGCAGGGTTGTGGCATATTCCTGAAAGTATTTATAGTCAGGGATTGAGTCGAGTATTCCCCTTGAATGTAGTAATCGTGCCATCATATCAAACCCGTCAGCGGTACCGATTGTTTGTACTTCAAGATTGTAATTGAAATTAATAAAATATCGTGCAGCAGCAACTTCACCGATGGCTCTTTGCGGGTCACGCTCACGGAATTCATAAATCATTACCTGGAATTGATTTGTTTCGGGATATTGTTGAAACTGGTAAATATCATTAAATCGACTGCGATGCCGCAGCTCCTGGCCGACTTTAGTTCTTGGTATCCGAACGTACGCAATTTCATCTGCTTTTTCATAACCTACAATTTCATAATCTCCCCGCAACGGTGAATGCCCCGACATGTTACGCGGATCGAGCACCACAAGAACCGCTTCGTCAAATGCATTGCTTACTCCCCCGGCAATAATTTCCTTTATACCATTACCGGTTATATCCTTTGTTATAACTGCATTAATAGCTCCGGTATGCACATAGTAATCTACAGGTTCTCCTGTGGCTGCATTCATCCGTAAAATAAAACCCGGGAAATATCTATCTTCGACACCGGCAACGATCACATCCATGGTTCCGTTTCCTTCAAGATCGTCGATAGCGATAGCGTTAACACGCGTTACGTTTCCGGTCGCATACGGTTTTCTGGGAAAATTAATATCGAAACTCACCGGATATTCCCACAGGATCTCACCACGGGCGATCGATTTACAATAGATAACCGAAGTATATTGTTCGGGATGCTGGTGGTTACTTGCCCACAGCACCTCATTGAACCCGTCACCGGTCACATCGTGAAAGAGAAATAACCGCCAATCGTGACCAAATAACCTGTCAGCCATAAACTCCTGATACTGTACCACTTCCTCACTAACCCGGATCCTGTCAATCACTTGATTTGATTCATTGAGCACAACCAGATGCTCACCTTCCATATAGCCGCTGACCGGATTCCGGTCGGTTGGACCTGTGGTAAGCTGTGCAATGATAGCGAGAAGGACAAGGATGGTGAGCAAGCTCATAATTGTATACTTCTTTGCTGCAATCCGCCTGCCTGCGTATTGTAATGCGCTGATCTCGTTTTGTTCTGTGAGGCGGCGGTCGAAAAAAATTTCCTGAAGATGCCCGATTCCTATAACCGATATGGTTCTGTCGGGATAAAACCTTTTTACTTCTTCGACAATTTCCTCGGCCTTCATCAATTGCTGCTTCGGCACCACGAGGTAATCGATGTACGAAAACATCGTTGTCCGTACTTTCTTATATAAGCTGTCTTCATCGACGGGGAGTATTTCCCCGTTTTCATCCACATCACCGGTGATTGCCACCGCAGGGGCAAGACGGTAGGTAACCCGCTGATCGAATGTTTTCAGGATCTCACAATAGGTGAGCGCTGCGATGGCGGCATTTGCAGACGATCCTTCGTGCAGTGCAGAGCGGTTAGTAAATATCACCTGACCGGTGACATACCGGTCTTTCAGGTGTGGATGTGTTTGTGCGACAAGATTACGGGCAGCATAGACCGGAACTTTCATCGACTGTTCGACCGGAAGCCGGGCACCGAATACTGCAACATCGGGGTGTACTTCATCACCCTGCTCGCCGGATTCACCGAGGACATTCACCCGGATCCGCCTGAGTGCCCCCTCAGATGTACTGCGTATCCCGCCGGCACTGTAGGATAATTCGATGACCGGAACGACTGTTTCACAATACTGCAAAGCGCGCATCTGCTTCCAATTGTTCTTGATCCTGTCGATCTCATAGGTAACCGGATCATTATTTTTCTCCGCTTCATTTTCAACAGCACACAGGATTTTGTACGGCGTCATTCTCAGTTTGATGGAAATATTGTTGATCCAGCGCGGCGGAGCGATGGCATACTTTTCATTTAAAAAGGCGAGCATTATCCGTACATTGCCTGCAAAGGCGTAGAGTTGTGCCGTGTAAACACGTAACAAATCGAGCGTGCGGTCAAAATCTGCTATTGTTGAGAGCGACGGATGCTGTTCATAGAGCATCTGAAGGTTTTCGTAGAGCGTCCGGATAGTGTATGGTTCATACCCGTTGATATCGAGATTCCGGACAATATTCGGAAGATATTGTACAACTTCGAGCAGATACGACTCAGCCGCATCTGATTGAACCACAATCTGATCGATAAATTCTTTTATTGAGAGGAGCCGTTCCCTCGCCGAGACGGGTAATGATAGGTTGGCAAGAAGTTCCTGGAACTGTTTCTCAATATATACCGGGCTTTTCATACAGTAACTGTCCCGACTTCTTCGAGATCGTTGATGTAACACCAATGATTAACAATACAACCGCAGTGTCAATGATTCGGGAAGTTCCGGCAGCGAACACATCCCATTTCCACCGGGCAGCGGTATAAACAATGTTTCATCGGAATCACCCGATACTACCGCGACATTGATATCGGGAGCATAGGGTTTTTTCTTTGAAGTAGTAATCTGAAGATTTTTTTCGACATATGCAACCGTAATCGAGTGTAATCCACTATTTATTTCTAACGGCTCGTTATTGTTGGTGTTGGTCAGGGTATCAGCCGGAAGCACATGCTCGGCAATGGCAATCCGTAAAAATCCTTTATTTGATTTCCAGTTATCAACGGGATAATCCACTTCGAGCTGTCCCCTGTCGTCGGTCACAAAATCGAGCGACAGATCGGGAAATGAGAGCAGGGCATGTGAACGCTTGTCCGGATCGTCGGTAATAACAAATATTTTGTACCGGTTTGTCGTGGTATCCTGCAGCACACGGACAACTGCCTGGTGTGCCTCAGATGCAAGAACCGCAACGGAAGTAAAGCGGTCGATAACGTGCGGAGTCGTCATAGCGGCCAGCACGGTCATATACATTTTTTGATCAGCATTTTGCCGGAAGGCAAATGGAGAGAGCGGAATGACAGGATAAATCCCCGCTATAAATTCATAGATCATAGAGGATGGTTCGAGCGTATTTTCTTTATGACCGGCGTAAAATTCCGAAAAGAAGGTATATATCCGCTCACACAGAAAACATTGTCGGATATGTTCCTGAATTTCGTCACG
>PWXV01000186.1 GCA_003568415.1 Ignavibacteriales bacterium | reverse complement strand
GCGACACTACTTCAAGTATTAATCCGTTCTTCCGCTCATAACTCCGCAACCGCCAGTTTACTTCCTCTTCTATCCATTCGTACTGCTGTAACGGATAGTACGCAACGTACACATTTCCTCCTTTACAGAATATCCAGCCGCTCTCATCCTCTATACGCGCATCGAGTGTCTTCGGGAAAAATCCGTTTATATGTTGATGCGAGACACCTTCTGCTATGTCGTAGAGAACTATGATCGTGTTTTCGTGTTGCATTGTCTGCGTATACGGAGAACTTCCTACCCATTTATTTGGATCCGGATATTTCGGCCGGACACGGGAGATACCGTGAACGAGAATTTTTAACGGCTCGGGGAAAAACATCCCGACTTCGTATTCCGAATAGTACGGATGAATGGTAAAAATCGTATTATTCGGTTTATCCGATACGAACGTGACATCCCACGTATGCTGTTGTATCGGCTGGGCTATGCCGCCGTGCAGTGATCCCAGTGCATAATCTTTTGTCATGTAGGTATATTTATAAACAGGTGGATTTAACTCGTCACCGAACCGCATCACATTACGCAGACGTTTCCGCTCAAGATGAACATACGGTTCGCTCCGGTCGGTAGCAATATGATAAATAATTTCAGGAAGTTGATAAGAACTCAAAGCCGCAACTAATGCCTCACCGCGCGGATGGAAGTCAGTGTCACCGAAGAACAACCACCCAAAAGAAGTCATTGCAGCCTGTAACGGATCGGTGGCCGTAGGGATCATGTCTCTGCTGTGAGCCCCGCAGTAATTACCGCGCAGATACTCGGCTGCAAAATCGGCAAGGAGATAATCGATCATCATTCCTGCTTTTTTCTGCATTACAGGATCTTCGGCAAATTCATACAACATAAACAAAGGTGCGAGAAATATGGCCTTATAGTGCGGTGAATCGAATTCTCCCTGTCCAATTGTTGTCGTTGTCTCCATCCAGACATATAACCATTCCTCTGCTTCCCGCATGTTCTCCGCCGAACTTTTGCCCGTGTACCAGCGGTCGCCCGGCTCATCGGGCCATTCCTGGGCTGCAAGATATAATGATGCATAGTATAGTACCCAATGATTTTCGGTATCGCCACGATCGGATGTATATGTTCGCCACAAATCCCTGTACCGTTCACGAAATTCGTCGGGCAAGATTGACTTTGTATATAGATACAGGGTGAGCGACGGATACATCCAGAACATATTTCCCCAGGGTGCATTATATAATGAATCGAGGGAAGCCAGCGATTCTTCAACATCAACTCCTCTGAGAAGTTTTGCCGTAAGAATCAGGTACGAACCGCGAACATCTACTTCTGCATAGTAGTCTATAAGACTATCCTTCCTGCTTTCATATGCAGCATAATAATCTGAGAAATCCATAGTGATGGATACAACCGGCACAGAAAAAATCAGAAAAGTGATGACAAAAAATTGAAGTATAGTTCTCATAGGTTTTCGATAGTGAATTGCTTTATTTTTGAAATGCCTGATGACCTAAAACTACTGCAGCGGCTGATGTCCATCCGTGAAAAGGCGGGACATTGTACCGCTCACGCGGGAACTCTAAATTGCCATCGACAACATTATACTTCTCCCACATTTTACCGGTCACCTGATATTGTTCAACGATAACTGTAACATATTTTTTTGCTATCCTCCGGGCCTCTTCATTGAATCCATATTTATTGAGAGCATCAACCACCATCATTTGCATCGGAGGCCAGCCCGACGGATATTCCCATTGTAACCATTCAAATTCCGGATGCGGACTTGGATATATCTTATCCGTTAATGCTAAACCGTAATCGAACTCAAATTTCTCAAGATGTTCTACTAAACGATCGGCTTCATCTGGTTTTGCAACATCAGCCCAGAGTGTCCAGTAAGCACATATCGACCAATACGGTAATTGCCGTTCCTGTACATAATTATATTCGAAAAAGAATCCTTTCTCCTGATTCCAGCAATACTGACGTATAAGATCTCTTCTCGTATCCGCATCTGTTTTCCATTGTACGGCCTCTTCTCGTCGTTTCAGCTCTCGTGCAATAGATGCAAGGCAATCAGCATACCGGACAAGCGCACAGTTCGTTTGCAAAGGGACGCAGTTGCGGATATCGCCATCATATATGGGAGTAAAATCGAGCACTTCCGCTTCTGCCGCCAGCTCCGGGCGCAACTCAGGATCACCGAGGTCTCTATTGGTCGCAAGCTTTATCGGCGTTTGATGATGTTCACCATTCCAATAATTTAAAAATTCTGATTTTAACAGCGGATATGCGAATGAGAGCAAATCCAGATCTTTCGTATGCTGATAATACCGCCACACATCGTCGGCAAGGAGGGGAGTTTGCGAGCGGGTTGTATAATATGTCCGGTTTCCGTTCAAGACCATCCCGAACCTCTGAATCATAAACAGATGATTCAGTAAATGATTACGAATGAACTCTAAACGGTCGTGAAAATACAAGGCGGAATTTATAAACGGTATATCCCAGCAGTACATTTCGGGAAAAGCATCCTCGCTGCCTGCGGAAGAAATATACGGAAAAGGTAAAAAAAGGAGAGTGCCTGTTTTTCCTTCTGTCTCCCGTTTCTCTTTTTTCCTATGTTCCTCATCACTATACCATATCTGATTTAACCGGGGATCTCGAATTTCCTCTTCGTTTGCTTTCCGAACATCGCCATCCCACCATGCCATTATATTTTTATCAAGTGCACGCCAAGAATTATAGAGCTCATTATCAAATTTCATATCATTCATCAATAACATCCTTCAAACTAGGCATTTTACATCGGATTAATTTCATTAATCCCTTGGATATCAATTTCCAACGTTCGACTCCGTCGGAACATAATTGTACACCTGCGGTGAGTGAAGAGATGACCTCTGCTTATGAAATCACCTGCAATATACGCGGTTATATTTATGGTTGATAAGCGATCGCAGATATTTCAACTTTAACATCGCGGGGTAAACGTGACACCTCAACAGTAGCTCTACTCGGAGGGTTGTCCTGGAAATATTCTGCATAAACCGAATTCATCGCTCCGAACTCATCTAAATCGCTTAAGTAGACAAAACTTTTTACAACATTTGCATAACTCATTCCCGCCTCCCGTAAAACCGCCCCGAGATTCTCTAATACCAAACGGGTTTGTTCTTCAACAGATTCACCGACAATTTCACCCGATTCAGGATCAAGGGGAATTTGCCCGGCAAGAAATAAAAAATTGCCCGCACGGATGCCCTGACTGTACGGACCGATCGCTTCTGGTGCATCATCGGAGGCAATAACCTGTAATGAAGCGTGATCATTGTTCGAATTAACACTGCATCCATATATAAAACAGCAAAGTATTACGGTCCAGAAATAATGTACGTATTTTCCCATAGTTGTTATTATAATTTAGTTGATGCTTTGCGTACACCGTTAATTAAACGGTGCACCTCTTCTCTGTTATTATATACGTGCAATGATACCCGCAGACCATCGAGTCCTGCTTCAGGAACGATACGTGTTCTCAAGTTATATTCCGATGCAAGAAAGGACTGCAATGCAGTGTTTTCCATATTCTTTAACCGGATCGTTATCATAGAACTTACATCGGGTTCCCGGGCAGGGGATAATAATTCAACATTCGGCAGGTTTTTTATTTCAGATATATACATAGCAGCTAACTGTTGCGTGTAGGTATAGATTGAAGCCATACCGATTCGCTCAAGGAATTCCACCGCACTTTGTAATCCCACCATCAGAGGGACGTTATAGGTACCGTATTCGAAACGCTGAGCCGTAGGATGAAGGATAACGCCCTCATTAAAATCCCAGTACTCATCGGAATAGGCACCGATGGTTACCGGAAGCATTTCATCAATTCTATCTTTTTTCACAAATAAGATACCGGTTCGTTTGGGCCCGAGCATCCATTTGTGACCGCTTGTTGCATAGATATCACATCCAATATCAGAAACTGATACGAGAATATTGCCAACGGCTTGGGCACCGTCAATCACACTCCAGATGTTCTGTTGACGTGCATAATCAGAAATTTCCTTTGCCGGCAGGATTGCACCGGTTGTACAGGTTACGTGACTTACACTGATCACCCTCGTCTTTTCTGTTACTGCCCGCTTCATCCGATCGAGTGTTTCACCGGCGGTGTGCCCCGGTTCAAATGTCTTGACTACTATTCCCCGTCTTTTCTGCAGTCCCAGCCACGGTAACGCACCGCCTACATGCTCATGGGTGGTAGTTAATACTTCATCTCCCGGTTGTAAGGCGATCGAATTGGCGGCAATATTCATACATTCAGTGCAGCATCCGGTAAGCGTAACTTCACCGGGCTCACAATCAATAAAACGGGCAACTGCTGCTTTGACGCCGTTCCACACTTGAGTTGAACGACCCACCTCGGACACTTCTTCAAGTTCGTCCATCCGTTTTTTAACAGCGTTAATAACCTGATAGGGTGAAGCTCCGAGACCACCTGTGTTGAAAAACGCCCTGTCTTTCGTTAATGGAAATTGATCGCGAACAAGTTTCCAGAACCTTTCGTCTCCGGGATTGTGCTGACGGAGATTCGATTCGAATTCATCAAGAGCATACGCACGGGACGTTCGTACTGCCGGCAATGAAAGAAATGGAGAAGTAACGGCACTAATACCGAGTATTTTAAAAAACTTTCTCCGTGATGATGGCATTAGAAATACTTTTGTGTAAATTTGACGAACCGAAGTAAAGGGGGTGAGTGGGCTTGAATATCCTCACCCACCCCATTTACTTTATATTTTTATGAATTTACCGAACTCCAAAATGTACGGAGATCCGATGGACATTATCAAGAATATCCATCATCGTCATCGTATAATCTACTTTCACATTCATGTTCGATACATTCACATTTAATCCGGCACCGAGGGAGAAGCCTTCAATAGTATTATCAACACTCGGACGGTCTGCTCCCTGGTCGGTTTGTGTACCTGAATAATTCAGTTTATAACCGCCCCGGAAACTCAGCGTATTCATAAACGTCCACTCTCCACCGATGTGATAATGTTGTAAACCATCCTGTGGTTTCACCGCATCAAACGCTATAGTCAGCGCACCGATTTCTGTATTAACAGGACGCGCTGATGTGCCGATACTGAATGTTAATGGAATCATATTTGAGATATTGTAATATGTATAATCGGAACCAAGATTCGATAATCGCGCTGCGATTTTCCAATCCGCAATGCCGATTTCATATACCGAACCGAGATCGACGGCAAATACACCGACACTCTGATC
>PWXV01000095.1 GCA_003568415.1 Ignavibacteriales bacterium | reverse complement strand
GCCATCCAATGCTGGGAGTCAGTGCAGAAAAACTATGGTTGTGCAACCTGCACGATAATGAGTATGATGGGAGAGAAGTTCCTGCCCAGTGCCTGTGAAGTCGATGTTGCGGGAGCGGTTTCAATGTATGCACTTCTGCTCGCATCGGGAAACCCACCGGCATTGCTGGACTGGAACAACAATTTCGGCGCCGACAGGAACATGTGTGTCTGCACCCATTGCAGCAACTACCCGAAAAGTTTCATGCAGAGTGAACCGGAAATATCGACTCTTGATATTCTTGGCACTGTTCTCGGTCATGAAGATACTTTCGGAGCCGTTAAGGGAAAAGTTGCGCCCGGTCCGTTCACTTTTTTCAGGGTGTCGACCGATGATATCCTGGGAACTATGAAGGCATACGTGGGCGAGGGTGAGTTTACGTCGGATCCATACGGAATGGACGGTGGTATCGCGGTAACAAAAGTCAATAACCTTCAACAGCTTATGAAGTTTGTCTGTAAGAACGGGTTTGAGCACCATGTTGCGATGACCCGCGGGACAGTCTCATCGGTTATTGAAGAGGCATTGGAAACCTACCTGGGCTGGGATATTTACCGGCATCGATAACAACGGTTTGCATAGGCGGGTATGGAATATTGGAGGCCCGCTTCTTTCTATGGACTGGGAACTACGAAAAAGCCATGGAGAATGATGAATTTAAATCTACCTATCCCAATAAAGCTCTGCCATTCGCTGCGGTGATGGTGCAGTATGAGGTTGTTGAATTCCCTGCTGATTTTGAAAGTTGGCCGGAACAGCTTTTTTATTATTGTTGTCGGATTAAAAGGATTGGGAAAGTTTTTGTGAAGAGTAAGTGCATCCGGCAATACATCCTATCGCAAGGCGTAACTCAGTTTATTTGCAATGAGATGACCATATGCGGTATACGTTGTCAGAAAAAACGGTCAATTTGAGCATTATTAGATTAGGAGGGAAATAATATGAAACGAATCTACTTATTTACGATAGCAAGTATTCTCGTCTTTGGTATGATAAGTTGCAATATTCTATCTCCTGATGAAGATAACGGTTTTGAAGATTTTCGATTCGTACCTGGTGAGCTATTAGTGGAGTTGGAAGATGATTATACTTTAGATGAATTAGATTCATTATTAGCAGAATGCGAAATAGAAAGACGAGGAACCTTTTTTCCTGCTGAACTTATTTTAGTTCAAGAAGGAAAAGAAAAAGATTGGGCTGAACTTCTGGATAAAGAAGATATGATACGTTCTGCTCTTCTTAATCGGTTTGGTGATGGTTATATACTTGTGGAGAAAGATGAGTTCCCCTATATAAAAAATGATTTGCTTTATGTTTGGACTGTCTATAATGGTTGCGGACCCGGACGTGACTTCACGCTTGAATATATGAAAACAGGTTCTTCTTCTTTTGAAATCTGGTTATTTAAAGAGAATGTAGAAGAATGCGGTGCTGTTTTTCAAGATAAGGGACGGCCATTTCAGATTCCGGATGAAGTAAAAGACGCCCAATCGATTCAACTGATAAAGCCTATCAATGATCGTATTGATCTGAGAGATTAATGGTTAATAGTTTTTTAAATTTGAGGTAATTTATTTTTATGTGTGATTACAATCCTTGATTGATGGACCCCAATGGGCGTATCATTGCGCATCATTCGAACAGGGGCCATTGCTTGGGGTATACTGGCCATTTTCTCCGTGGCCTGTCCGGTACTTCACGCAATCCCCGACCTGCTTTTCCAACTTCATGATTCGCAGGTTGAGCTCGCACAGGCGGTGCTCACAGTCAGTTCGTTCTCTTTTCTGACAGCCGGACTGGTGATGGAACCAGTCATGGTGGTCTGTATTCTGTTGTTTGCCCGGGCTTTCGTACGAATCCGCACTCTTACCGGCAGTCACATTGCCCTGATAACCGCTTTTCTACTTTTTCTCTATGCCGCCGGACGGATTTTCTGGGCCTGGGCGGATGTGAATGTTGCCCTTTCCATCGGCAGCCACGATCATTCTTTGCTGTGGACTCCCGAGACTATGGAACTTGCCGGTGTTTTTAAGGGTGTGGCTGCCGCCGGAAACGGCACCATCGCCACCGCTGTCGCCGTTTCTTTAATGATTCATTTCAAAAAAACCGAATTAGCTTCCAGATTCAGACCCGGAATGGCAGGCAGCGGCATCATCCTTGCCACCATAATACCGGCCGTCATGGTCAAAATCGCAACGCTATGGGTCATGCCTGCCTTTTTCACAGCTCTGTTCCTGCTGCTTATGACTATCAAGAGTGTCGGGATCATGCTGACCGCCATCGCGGTTTATCGGCAAAGCGAGGAGCTGGGTTGATGATCACTATATTGACAATAATGCTCTAATTACTTTATGTGGTAGTAATAATCTTGAAGATGACTTTGCAGATTAATCAATCAGAAATAATAATAGGAAGTCTCTCATGAAAATCAAACACTCACTCTCCTCAATAATACTTATCACGTTTTTTTTCTCTGCTTGCCTGGCAAATGATTTAAAAACGAACGATGATCCGCCAATCCCTGAACGTCGTACAGAGGTCACCATTGTCGGCGAGAAATTTCATATCAACGGTTCACCGACCTACGAAGGTCAAACATGGACAACATCCTACGGCGGTGAATACCCTGTTGAAGGGCTGCTGATGAACGCCCGTCTTGTTCAGGGTATCTTTGACGATCTCAATGAAAAGACCCGCGGACAGTGGACTTATCCGGATACACGAGTATGGGATCCCGACAGGAATACGGATGAGTTTGTCACAGCCATGGCTTCGTGGAGGGAACACGGACTCCTTGGATTCACACTGAATTTGCAAGGCGGTTGTCCATACGGATACTGCACCGGTTTCCCCTGGGACAATTCGGCATTTGCACCGGATGGTTCACTCAGAGAGTCCTATATGAAGCGGGCAGAACGGATTCTTGATCGGGCAGATGAATTGGGCATGGTGGTGATACTGGGTCTGTTTTATTTTGGTGAAGATGGCACCGTTGAGGATGAGGAAGCGGTAAAGCGTGCTGTGAGAAATGCCGCCACTTGGGTGCTTCGTAACGGCTATACCAATGTTATTATTGAAATTAATAATGAATGTACGGCGCCTGCGTATAATCACGAGATTTTGAGATGCGAGCGGGTTCACGAATTGATTAAACTTGTACAGGATATCGAAGTAGACGGGCGATCGCTGTATGCAAGTACATCGCTTGCGGGAGGACAGGTGCCGACGGATAATATTGTTGAAGTATCCGACTATGTACTGATACACGGTAATAGCGTACAAAATCACGAACGTATTACCGAAATTTCGGAAGAGATTCGAGAAAAAAATGTTTACAGACCTATGCCCCTCGTAAATAATGAAGACGATATTCCCTGGAGAAACCCTGATCAGGGATGGGGTGAGAAAGGAAATAATTTTGTTGCCAGCGTTAAATGTTATACGGGTTGGGGATACTTCGATTTCCGACTCCCCGATGAAAGGTACGACTATAATCAGGGCTTTCAAAGTATACCGGTAAACTGGCAGATTTCATCTGAACGTAAGCGTGATTTTTTCAACCTGCTTGCGGAAATTACGGGTAGTCCCGGCACGCCTACAATAGCCCTTGATTTTTCACAGAGAATCGGAGAGAGGATCGATCTAAGAATGGACGGAGGTCCTTCAAATATTGAAATTGAAAAACTGGAATTAATTGTAAACAACGAGACTGCGGTTGAGTTACATGAAATTCCCGAAGAATTATATGTCGATGAAATCGATTACGATATTATGGCCGGGGAACACTGGATTAAGGCACGGCTTACCTACGTCCGTGACGGACGTGAAATAATTGTCGAATCGCCATATTATAAAAGTCCATGGTGGCCGTATGGAGGCATCTGGCAGGATTAATAGAATGCGTTTAGTAACAATAATAACTATAAAGGTTTAATTATGCTTAAAAGAATCATCGTATTTATTCTGTCATTTCTTGTGATCACTTCACTTACATTTTCCGGTGCATTTGCGCAACAAGATAAAGTGCGCGTGATCCTCGACACCGATTTCAATTACGACGTGGATGATGTGGGAGCCGCGGCTATGCTTCATGCTCTTGCCGATAAATGTGAAGCCGAAATACTTGCCATCGGGATATCCGACCGGCAGGAAAAAGCCATTCTCGCTCTCGATGCCATGAACACATGGTATAATCGTCCCGATTTGCCGATTGGTGTGGTTAAGTCTGATGACGCTGCTCGATATGACGATCTCTATACAGAGCAGCTTGCGCGTGAATATCCGCGGACACATACCCACTGGAATGATGCAAGTGATGCTCCGGATGTAATCGATGTCTACCGCAGTGTACTGGCAAATGAACCCGATATAGACGAAGAAAATCCGGGTGTGGTAATGGTTAGTATCGGGTTTATGACTAATTTCAGGGATCTGCTGTTAAGTCAGCCGGACGAGCACAGCGAATTAAACGGTGTGGATCTGGTTCGGAACAAGGTGAGACTGTGGGTGAGCATGGCAGGAACACTGCGCTATGATTGGGATGAATTTAATCTGACAAGTCACAAGGAAGCTGCGGCATATGCTTATGAGAACTGGCCAACTCCCATCGTTTTCAGTCCATTCGAAATAGGCGCAGATATTTACACCGGCGCCGGATTAAAAGCGCTGCAGGGTGGTCCCGGGCCGGATGCACACTTTGTGCGGAGAGCTTACGAGCTGTTCCCGAGGCACGAAGCTCTTGAAGGACACAGGAGCTGGGATCAGGCATCAGTGTTGTATGCAGTAAGAGGAATAGACAACGGTCCCGCTGCAGACCACTGGGATTTGTCCGATTGGGGATGGATTCAGGTACATGACGACGGACTCACAACCTGGGAATATGATCCGGACGGGTTACACAGATATAAAATTGAAAAACGCGATCCCGAAAAAATCGCAGAGGAGATCGAAAAATTGATGATGCATAAACCACATGCACAAACAGTAACCCCGGATGATAAATCCCGAATTGACATATCATCCGAAAATCCCTGGTACTGGCAATACAAGGGGAAGACAACCCTTTTGCTTGGAGGGAGCTGGCAGGATAACCTTTTCAACCATCCGGGCGGACTGGAAGAGCATCTTGATGTTCTTGCCTCGGTTGGCGGAAATTATCTGCGTAATACCATGAGCCACAGAAATGTGGGGAATGTATTCGCTTATGAAAGAGATGACAACGGACTGTTCGACCTTGACCGTTTCAATCCGGAGTACTGGAATCGTTTCGAAAACTTTCTCAGAATGGCTTTCGAAAGAGACATGATTGTACAAATTGAACTCTGGGATCCGGCCG
>PWXV01000098.1 GCA_003568415.1 Ignavibacteriales bacterium | reverse complement strand
GGATGCCAATCCCCAACAGCAGAATCTCGTCGCCACGCATGCCGTCGCTCCTCTCCGGGTTGCCCACCCGAGCATGGCTCAGTAACTGATCGGATTCCACTCAGGATGACGAGGAGCCAAAATCCTTATTGGCGGGTGTTTTGCGGGATGCAGTATTTCCAGCATGAGCCGCCGATCCATCCCAGCAGTCTGAGCCGATACCGGATCAGGTTGGGTCCCGCGGGCTGCGAGGCGTTGCTGCGCCGGACGATCGTGGCCGGCATGGCCGAAGGGGTGATCGAAAAACGAGACCTGACCGAGGTGCTGGTGGACACCACGGTGATGGAGAAGGCGATCACCTATCCGACCGACAGCAAGCTGTATCTCAAGAGCCTGTTGCGACTGAACCGGGCGGCCCGACAGTCAGGCGTGGAACTGCGTCAGAGCTACACCCGCACCGCGAAGCGCATGGCAGTTCAGATCGGGCGCTATGCGCATGCCAAGCATTTCCGGCGCATGCACCGGGAGTTGAAGAAGCTCAAAGGTCGATTAGGGCGCGTGGTCCGCGACTTGGAGCGCAAAACGTCCGCGTGGGACGTGGTTCCGGAAGCCTTGACTCGGGAACTGGCCCTGGCGCACCGCCTCCTCACCCAGCAACGGACGGGTTCCAATAAGCTCTACAGCCGGCATGCGCCCGAGGTGGAGTGCATCACCAAGGGCAAGGCGCACAAGTGCTACGAGTTCGGTGTGAAGGTTGGCGTAGTGGCCTGTCTCAAAAAGCCGTTCATCCTGGCGGCGCATGCGTTGCCAGGACGACCCTACGATGGCCACACCCTGATGCGGTCACTGGCGCACGCAACGCTGAACACCGGCATCAAGATCAAGACCGCAGTGGCGGACAAGGGCTATCGGGGCCACGAGGCCTGGCCGGGTGCCAGGATCGTCCTGCCGGGCCAGCGCAGTGGCACCCCGGGAGAACGCCGCTGGCGGCGCACCCGGCTGCGCCGGCGCAGCGTGATCGAGGCCCTGATCGGACACATGAAGGTCGATGGACTGATGGGCCGCAACTGGTTGAAGGGCACCGCGGGCGATGCGATGCATGCGATCCTGTGTGCCGCCGGTCAGAACCTACGCCTGCTGCTGCGAGCGATCGCAGCTTTTTTGCGCCTCAATGTACAGACGGTGCTGGCATGGCTTCGATCGCTCTGCTGGTCTTGGGTGGATCTGCTGCTTGGCCCAAGTCTTGAGCGGTTACGGCATGCAACCTGAAATGCCTTCCACTCAGAAAACGGTATTCTTCAAGACCGACTACTTCTCGGTTCCGCTGCGGCCATCGTTGCGGTAACTGCACGGATCTTCTGGCAGGCGATTGATCGTTACATCGTGAGCGATCCGACGCAGTTCGTCCGTTCCCTGTGGACCGGGGCCGTCGATCACTGCAGCGTTACGGCCTCAGTGGTTACGAGCGGCGTCGTTGCACCGATGCGGCTGGTCGCCGCAACGACGCCCGACTTCATCGACACCAGGTACTCAAAGGTCATCCTGCCCGACCCGGAATACTTCTGCTGCCGTGGCAGCATCGAAGCGCTGTCCCCCGCCACGGCCTACTACCTCGGGGTCGAGCTCCACGGCCGGATCGACGACAGCAAGGTCGGCCGTTTCCGGACCGCCGCCGCGGGGGCGCACAGCTTTCGCTTCGCCGCGGCCTCGTGCGCGACAACAGGCTCGAACGCCGCCGTCTTCGACAACATCACGACCGCAGATCCCGATTTCTTCGTCCACCTCGGCGACATGCATTACGAGGACATCGACGAGGACGACGAGGCGCTTTTTCACGAGGCCTACAATGAGGTCTTCGACGCCAGGCGGCAGAACAGGTGCTGGCGCGAGATACCTATGTACTACATCTGGGACGACCATGACTTCATCAAAAAGAACGATGACCGCCAGAGTGTCAGCGGGTGCGAAGCGGCTGTCGCCGCCTATCGCCGGCGGGTGCCCTCCCCGCCGCTTGCCACGAAGGGCGCCTGCGATCCCGTCCATTACGCGTTTGTGCGCGGCCGCGTCCGCTTCGTGATCTCGGACCTGCGCTCGGCGCGAACCCCCAGCAAGCAGCCCGACGACGAGCGTAAATCGATGCTCGGCGGGGCGCAGCTTGCCTGGCTCAGCCGTCAGTTTGCTGACGCGCGCGCGGCGGGTGAGGCAGTCATTTGGGCCAGCACCGTGCCTTGGATAGCCGGCTGCTCCGAGTCGAAGGACAGCTGGGGGGATTCAGCTTTGAAAGGGCCAGAATCGTGGAGATGCTGCGGGAAGCGGGAATGCTCGACTCCGTTGCGATCCTATCGGGGGACATGCACGCGCTTGCCTTCGACGACGGCACCCATTCGCCCGGAGAGATGCCCGTCATGCAAGCAGCGCCGCTCGACCAAGAAAACACCGAGAAGGGCGGTCCGTACTCGTTCGGGCCCATTACCGCCTCGGAATCACAGTACGGGTTGATCGATGTCAGCGATGATGGCTCGGATCGACTGCGCTTCCGTTTCCGTGGGATCTCGGTCGACCGAGACACCGGGCGGGAGACCGTCGAGATCGACGAATACCTTCATCTCGCGGCTGGTCCCTCGGTCGGCGGCAATCGGGGTTGACTCGACCACTGGCGCGCTGACCGGCATGGCCTGTGGCCAAATGCTCTTTTCAATCGCCCCGACAAAAACCGCGGAATGCTCCAAGCAATCACGCACACAATCATGAAACCAAGGTTCATCGGTCTGTCGGACCGGGGTCAATCAGTGCGCAAGACAATTCAACGGAGGGAAAGCAGGTTATGCCATTGCACTCGCTGAAATCAAAGCTGCATGCTGGCGTCGCGCGCGTGACCCAATCTCGCTGGCTCCCACGTTCCAAGGCCGAAAAAATCCTCCGTGCGCTGAATATAAAAGGAGCACGACGCAAAGGTCGCCGAGGGCTTCAGGGCGAGTCTCATCGGCTTCGCAGTGGACTTTGGGTTTGCGAGGGGCTGCGCTTATGGCGGCATTGGTCCCAGCCAATCCCAGAGCACCTCCGGCAAACGAAAACCAAGGGTCTACATGCCAAGAGCCAGTCAACAAGTGCAAGATGGCTCTACACACTGCGCCAATACATGGATCCCTGGTCTCCCAGGCCAATTTACGTCCAAAACAAGACCCTCGGGCCCTCTGCGGGCTTCCCTATATTTATTGGCACCAGAACAAAAGAGGCGATTTTCCTGGATCCGGACGCCGGTCGGGCAGCACGAAGTGCAGGTGATACGCCATACTCGCAGGAGTACGTTGACCTGCGGATCCGCTACGGTCGCCACATCTCTGCCCCGACTTTCGAGGTGACGGAGGATGGGCGATTTCTATTGGAAGAATTCATCCATGGCAGCCATTTCGAGTCGCTACCTGACGTTGACCAGATGCAAGTCGTCCGAAGGTTATTCAGCATGCACAACTCTTTGGCTCGGGCAGAAGGCCAAGGATCCTGCACGGGGCTCATCAGCCAAGCTCTCGATACCATCACGCAGATCCAGATCCCCGAGTCGCTCCGCAGACGACTCGATCGAATGGGTTCCGTAAGACTCAAAGCGCTTGCTGACACATGGCCACTAACGCCTTCCCAATGCGATTTCCACGCCAAGAACATACTTGTAGTCGGCACCGAGCCTGTCGTAATCGATTTCGGTCCAACCAAAATGCGGCTCGTTCCATTTTTCGCCGACATGATGGAGTTCATTGGTCGCGATGAAGGCCATCTTATAGAACAATTTCACGCCGGCATATTTGACACTCACCTTGCGGACCTCTGCACTTCGGCCAACGTTGCAGTACCGGACGCCACGGAGATGAAGGAGAACTTCATTCTAGCCTACGCTCTTACCCGCCCCCTTATGCGGTCACCTCGCACTGTAAAACCCACACGGTATGAACGTCTAACAACAGAGTATTGGCGGAACCACGAGCGCTACTTGTCGAAATGATAAGACGCGAAATCTCTCCATGGCTGCCACCTGACTCCATTTCCCGTGCTTAGAGCCCCCGTCCTTTGAGCTCACCAAACGCCAAAAATAGACCTTTTCTTCTCGTAACTGCGCCGCCTGGGTGCGGCAAGTCCGCGATGATGCGAGGTCTGCTCGCATCGCGCAACGACTGGGAATCGCTTCAGGCCGCGGAACGCCGTGAACACAACTTCTTACTTCGTGAGGCGCGGCCCGGCTTATTCATGCTCCGTAGGTTACTCCAGATCACCAGTCTCGAAAGGACCCGCGCCTTTCGACCTGTCCGGAGAATCCTTACTGATTCGAGCAGCCGTTGTGTAGAGAGCGCTCTTCGCGCCTTAGTTGAACTGGACCCCGAGCTAGCGGGTTCCATGCAAAAATCCTTTAGCGTGAACGAGGCTGAGGGGATCGATCGCCCGCGATCTACTAGGGAGGAGGACGCCAACAAAGCCATCACTCGCCTGCTTTTGTACCACATCCTCGCCCAAAAAAATGGCCCCCCTTTGCTCTGTGAACAAGACAGCTTCTGGCACAAACTAATATGGCTGCATGACCCTGAAATGTTTTCCATGGTCCCACTGCCTACAGCGGTCGTAGTCCTTACGAGCGAGGACGTGGCAAAGGTTTTCGAAATAAGAAAATCCCGGGGCGCGGCTTATGACAACAGGCGCTTGGGACATCTCAACGACGAGCAGCAGATCAGCTTACTGCTGAAAGAACAGGAACTTTGGGCAGATTTCGCTTCCTCGTGCGCCATGCTTGACGTACCCGTCTTGCGCATTGAGGCATATGGTGACCTTGGGGATCAAGTGCATAGGGCCGCCACGTTCTTCGATCAAGTCATCGCTCGCGTGGAGAACCAATGACGGTTTGCAGCGCCCCGTCCTCATACGGCGCTTCAGGTTCCCCCAGTGTCAGGATACCTGTCATGTCCCTTGATCCCTTATCTTAAATCCCTTGGGGGCGACCGGAGTGTGTGATGTCCAGTTATTCAGATGAACGCCGAGAGGCCGTGGTGGCGAAGCTATTGCCACCGCGTAATCTCTCGGTCCGCGAGGTCGCCCAGCAGGAGGGGATCTCGGAGCCTACGGTGTACAAGTGGCGCAAGGAGGCACGGGAGCAAGGCCGTTGCCTGCCCAATGCCGGTGACGGTGGCACGGCCGCGTGGTCGTCCAAGGACAAGTTCGCGGCAGTGCTGGAGACCGCGGCGATGAATGGCGCCGAGTTGGCCGAGTACTGCCGTCGCCGTGGCGTGTACCCGGAGCAGATTGCAGCCTGGCGCCAGGACTGTGAACAGGCGGCGAGCCTGTCGCAGCAGGAGCGCCGCCAGGAGGCGCTGGAGGCCAAGGCGCAGCGGGAGCGCATTCGGGAACTGGAACGGGAT
>PWXV01000030.1 GCA_003568415.1 Ignavibacteriales bacterium | reverse complement strand
TGGGACGGTGACGGTGAATGGACCCCCGAACAACGGGATATCTATACCTATGAAAATACCAATCAAATGTCTGAATGGCGAAGCCAATTACGAACCGAAGCCGGTAACTGGTTTTATACCTGGAGATTTACGTATAGCTATACTGATGACGATCTTATATCCGGTATAATGTACGAAGAATGGCGGCAGAACAGCTGGCAGCCTGTCCGGCAAACAACCGATTCATACAACGAAAATAATCAGCGCACCGAAAGAATTATCTATGAATCACACCGCGGCAGACGAACACCCGAAAAGGCATATGTATTTGAGTATGATGACGAGAGCGGTTTGATGATCCGGCAACTTACCCGGCGGTGGGACGGTAACGACTGGAGAAATTATGAAGATGAACTCTATGATTACGACGAAGAGAGTAGATTAATCCAAACCGAATACCGGACTTTTGAGGAAAACGACACCGGACGCGTTGTTGCCCGTGAAGTTTATAATTACGGCGATGAGGAAGAAAGTAAAACCGAACGTATCCGAGAAGAACGGAGTCCTGACGGCTCGATGGAAGAAGTATGGCGCTATGTATATATCTATGATTACCGTGGCTATAAAACGGTAAAGTCCTTCTATGTATTTCAGGAGGACGGATGGATTGAACAGAACCGCACAACATTCACTTATGATATCTACGGAAACTGTACATCGTCGGTCACACAAAAATAGAGCTTAAAACTATTATTTATACAAAATGATTATATGACAAAATAATTTAGGGCAATACAATTCTAAGTTACTATCTACCTGACACGGATATCACAAACGAGACAATTCTTGCCATCATTAAACAGCCTCTCTCTATGCCTCCCTCTCCGCTTTTTGCGGAAAGGTGTTTTCTAGAGTGATTTCAATTAAATAATTTTCCTGCTGTACAAAAAATAGTTTTGCCCTGAATAGTTTTGCCATTATACTGAGTCCGTTGCATTCTGTCTTTTCCAACAAGAATTACACAGTAAAGAATTTTTGCAGCTCCGGTATATCCGATTCCAAAGCCTCATCGAGCTTTCCGCTGAACAATACCTTTCCTTTATCAAGATAAATTATTTTATCGGCAACACGTCGTATACTTGATAGTTCGTGGGTAACAATGATAAGTGTCATCCCGAGTTGTTCGCGGAGCGATAACAGTAAATTATCCAGCGATGATGCGGTAACCGGATCGAGTCCCGCCGTCGGTTCATCGGCAAATAATACTGCGGGATCGAGCGCAATGGCACGGGCGAGGGCCGCCCGTTTGCGCATACCCCCCGAAAGATGAGCCGGGAGGTAGTCATACGCGTGTCCCAATCCTACCAGCGAGAGCTTAAGCCGTACAATCTCGTCGATGATATAATCCGGCAGATCTGTGTGCTGTTCAAGTGGTATTGCAACATTATGCGAGATGGGAATAGAGTTTAAAAGCGCTCCGCCTTGAAAAAGCACCCCGATCCTTCTCATAAGTTGATTATACTCCCCCTCATCAATATAGACAATATCATGGTCGAGAACTTCAATAGAACCCGAGGACGGTTTCATAAGTCCTATCAGGTTTTTTAAAAGTGTCGTTTTACCACAGCCGCTCACACCAAGGATTACGGTTATTTCATTCTCGAAAATATCGATTGAAACATCGTCGAGAATGTTCTCTTCGTTATATCCCGCAAACAGGTTTTTGGCAGTAATTATCGGTTTGGCCATATGCATTAGAGATAAAAGAGTAATCCCAGTAAACTATCTGCGACAATCACAAGAAAAATAGCAACAACGACGGAGCGCGTTGTTGCTCTGCCGACACCTTCAGCTCCCTCTTCAACGTGCAGGCCGTAATATGATGCAACAACGATTATGATGGTTGCAAATACGATGCTTTTTACAAGAGCCGTCATGATCTCATAATACCGGAGAATAAAAACGACTTCATTATAAAAAACCGTAAATTCTATTTGGAATACCGAGTAACCGATGACTGCACCGCCGAATATGCCGAAGAATGTCGCAATGGCAACAAGAAGCGGCATAGTAATCAAGATAGCATAGAGTTTCGGTACGATGAGATATGGTACGGGATCGATACCCATTGAACGAAGCGCGTCGATCTCTTCAGAAACATTCATTGCACCAATCTCCGCTGCGATCGATGAACCGGATCTGCCTGCCAGCATGATCGCTGTCAAAAGCGGACCTAACTCGGCGATCATCGCAAAGCCTATTAATTGGGCGACAAAGATTTCCGCTCCGAAGGGGCGCATCTGTATACCTACCTGCAGTGCGAGCACGAGGCCTATGAGGAAATTTACAAGCACAATTATCGGTAATGCCGTAACCCCGATAAAATTGCTCTGTCGAATTACTTCTCCCTTACGACGCAACTTCGGATGAAAGAATGAAACAAATCCAAAATAAGAAATATTCGCCAGCAACAGTATAAAATCTCTGAACGTAACCCAGTATTTATAGGTATACTCGCCTAAATATTCTAATATATGCGGTCTGGATTTTTTCGGAGGACTTTCTATGAGTTTGGATGAGAATGATTGCATTGTTTTCTCAACCATTGGGGAAATATTCTCAAAGATAATCTCCACGCCTTTATCTCCGGCGTCACGCTGTACCTTCTCCAATGCCACAACACCCGCACTGTCTATGTGGTTGACCTCTCCAAAATCTATTGTTATCCTTTCAGAGTCGGATGAACGGCGTACCATTCCCTTGATCCTGTCATAGATACCGGGGATCGTGTCGATGTTTACTTTATCTGGAAGCTGAATTGTCCGGTCGTTCATCGATAGGATAGTTTTAATTAATCCGCATTGTAATGATCATTTATTTTTTCAATAAATGCATAGGTCTCTTCAAACAAAATACTACCGACCTCATTTGCAAAAACGTTCATCGGTGTATTGGCAGGGAACGGCACAAAAGTATTGAACCGATGCGAAAGCACAATGCGGTTTTCGCGTACATTAACAAGATCAAGCACACCGTCAACAAATGCACCTGCATCTTCTCCGTCATCAACACGCTCAAGTTTATTGATTGACCCGGTAACAAGAAGTTGCGGTGAACCGGCAGCCACACGTAATTGACATACCTGAAATACATTTGCATCATGCACTACACGCCATACATAATAACGTATCGCCCGGGCGGGCGGTTCTGCCCATTGATGATAATGATAATACTCAAGCTCATGTGAATCGGTCCTGAGTGCAATCCGGGTATCGTTATATGGTCCGGCTACTGTAAAGTCGACCACCTCCACTATATAAGGGAGTGGTGTGGCCGCCCCGACAGCAACCGTATCCTGCGGTTCGATCGTGTACCGATCAATCGTATAATATTTGATTGTACGCTGCTCGCTGGCACACCCGACCAGGAGAAGAAGCGTTAAAATTCCACTTATGCTTTTTACCATTTATCGCTCCAGTTTGTCATCAGGGGGATTGTTGGGCCTTGACCCTCGTATCAGTATTGACGGATTTGAATCGATCTTTCGTGCCGTACTGCTCAGATACCTGGTTATCAAATGTAACTCATCCACCGTATCGATAAACTTGCCGCTGTTCCGCATAACGAGCGTTTCAGTATGATTCAACATATCATCCAGCGATATTAAAACCTGATTTACATCATTGATCAATTTTGACAGATCAACTTCCCGTACGGTACCGGTAATTTCCTGCATATCGGCAAGCATCGTATTTAATGTATCCGACGCAAGAAACCGGTCAAATGCACGGGCTGCACTATTTGCGGCCATACTCATTCCTTTCAGCTCGACAACAAGCGTATCAAGGTTTGCCATCGTACGATCCATTCGTTCCCTGTTTTCATTAACAATATCGCCTACTTGCCGGACAGTCTGTGCAGATTCGTCAACAAATGAAAATATTCGTTCCTGATTTTCAGTCGATGATAATTCTATTAAATTGTTGAGCACTAACTCAAGTTTTTCAGTTATAACTTCCGCCCTGCCGGTTATATCTTCGGTAATGGACTTACCCGGTTGAATATAACCGCCGGGCTTCAACATATCCGACTCAACGGTACCGCCGCGCAATTCAATCTGCTTGAGGCCGGTAATACCGATCATCGATATCTCCGCCCGTACATCTTCTTTGATAGGTGTACCCTCATCGATCGCAATAGTGACAATAATTCGGTTAATGTCTTTCGGATCTATTTTAATATTCCGGACATTCCCCACATTGAGACCGAGATATTTAACCTGGCTCCCGACATCCAGGCCGCTGACCGACACATCTTCATAGGCGATATGATAGATGTCCTTGGTATCGAAAATGCGGTCATAAGAGAGTGTTCCAACGGCTATGATAACAACCGTCATAGCGGCAATGATAAAAATGCCAAGCCGGATCTTTTGTGCTCGTGTGACCATAATTCCTTCCCTCCGTCTTTTTCGGTTTATGAATATCTATATAATTTTAGTATATTTTTAACGAAAGTCAACCTGCAAGCATAAATTAAAATATCCTATGAATTACGATAAAATACTCCGTGAAATATATGATGAGGTAACACCTCTTATCAAACAAGGAAGGGTGGTGGAATATATTCCTGCACTTGCCGCCGTGCCTGCATCAAAGTTTGGCATGGCCGTTTGTACCCTTGATGGGGACGTGTATACAATCGGCGATACAGATGAGCGGTTTTCGATTCAAAGTATTTCAAAAGTATATGCACTCACGCTCGCCTTCAAAATGGTAGGTGAGGATATGTGGGAAAGGGTAGGAAAAGAGCCGTCGGGCAATCCGTTTAACTCCCTCGTCCAGCTTGAATATGAACGCGGTATTCCCCGCAACCCGCTGATCAATGCCGGTGCATTGGTAATTGCCGATATTCTGCTATCACGCATCCCGGATCCGAAACACGAAATATTAAAATTCGTTAAAAACGTTTCGGGTAATTCCAAAATTCAATATGACAATGCAGTCATTGCATCGGAGAAAATTACCGGCCATCGCAATTTTGCATTGGCTCATATGATGCGTAGTTTTAGTAATATTCACAATCCGGTCGATGACGTGCTTGATGTTTACTTCCATCATTGCGGTATCTCTATGAATTGCATAGAGCTTGCCAGATCATTTATGTTTCTCGCAAATCATGGAATTATACCCGGGAGTAATGAATACATAATCAGTAAAAGCAAGGCTAAACGCATTAATGCGTTATTATTGACGTGCGGTCTCTACGATGAGTCGGGCGATTTTGCATTTCGCGTTGGTTTACCCGGCAAGAGCGGTGTGGGGGGCGGTATCGTTGCCGTGTTACCGGAACATTTAAGTATAGCAGTGTGGAGTCCTGCTTTAGGGCCTGCGGGTAATTC
>PWXV01000111.1 GCA_003568415.1 Ignavibacteriales bacterium | reverse complement strand
GTAATTACCTTTGCAGATTTGTTTTCGAGATCCTGACGGAATTCGATACTATACACATCAAGAATAGTTATAAACATCGCGGCAATGATCGGTCCGACAACCAATCCCATAATCCCAAAAATGCTGAGTCCTCCAAGCATTGAGATAAAAATGATGAGTTCATGCATCCCGGTATCGTGTCCGACAAGTTTCGGGAATAGAATATTGTCAATATTCCCGATTGGAATTGCAGCGATAAGAATTATCGCGATTCCCTGCCAAACATCACCGGTCAATATCATAATGATTCCCACCGGGTACATGATCAGCCAGGCACCGACTAAGGGGATAATCGATAGTATGATCATAATCACTCCCCATAAAATCGGCGATGTCACACCAAATATCCAGAATGTAATTCCCCCCATGGTACCCTTAATTATCGCAAGCACGAGATTACCTTTTATCGTAGCCCGTGAAACCGATATAAACTTACGTATGATTTCATCCTCGTATTGTTCATCAAGTGGACTTAAATATTTCAAACGCTTAACAATCATCTCACCATCGCGGAAGAAATAAAACATTGCAAAAAAAGTGATGAAAATATTTGCAAAAAACATAAACGTTTCGCGCGATGCTTTATTAATAACCGATGCCAGCAGGGATGCCGACGTTTTTACGATTTCTTCGATCGCACCCTGCCAATCGATGGCATCGATATTAAAACGTTGAATAAGTGGTAATGATGTAAAGAAATTTTTGAGTTGTGATTCACCTTCTTCAATATCGCGAATGATATCCCGGATGCCATCTTCTGCTGTTTGATATAACTTAATCGCCTCATTAGCTACCAGATCGGCGATTACATACGTTGGAATTAACAGCAGCAATATTAAAATAAAACAGGTAACGAGCGAGGTAACCGACCGATTTCCTCTGAATGGTTTTAATAACTTTTTGTACAAAGGGTAAAACAATCCGGCAAAAACTGCAGCAAGCACAATTGGCAAAATAAAATACTGTACCATTGTAAAAAAAATAACGGCAAGTATAATCAATAATGCGATGAGAAAATAACGGCCTACCGATGGAGAGCGGTTTCCTGCCGTATCATTTTGCTGCATTACCGGATTTCTCCTTTACTAATTTCTGAATTTCATCTAATTTTTCCTCTGCGGCACGATATCCTTCAGTAAACAGATCAGCTTCATTTTTTAAATCAGTGCCTTTATACGCGTCAAGCTTTGGTTCTATAAGCACATCGACATGCTCGGGATTAATCTTCCGTGAAGCTCGAATACCTATCGTGATTGAATTAACGATCACTCCAATAATTTCCTTCGGTTGTTCAAGTTTTATTTTTGAGGAGAGATCAACCGCAATTATTGGGTGTGCACCCATATCCTGTAAAGGCGAGACCGGAACATTCTCCACCAATCCGCCGTCGACCAGCATTCGTTTGCCAATTGCAACCGGAGTAAAAATACCGGGGATACAACAACTGGCCATTACCGCTTCAGCAAGATCGCCTTTCGTTAATACAACTTTATCACCCGAGGTAACGTCAGTCGCGATCATTGCGAGCGGTATCGAGGCATCCTCAATTTTTTTCTTCCCGATAAGCTCCTCAATCAATTTGCCGATTCCTTCTGTTGTAACTATACCATATTTTGACAAACGCAATCCCGACAGGTTAAACCACCGTAATTCTTTTGCATATTCGCGCACCTTTTCGAGGTCGGTCCGGAATGCATACAATGCGGCAGCGAAAGCACCTGCACTCGTTCCGGATATATAACCAATCTCTATTTCATTATCTTTGAATGCCTGTAAAACGCCAACGTGTGCCATGCCAAGTGCGGCACCACCGCTTAAGGCAAGTCCTATTTTTGATGAACCGGAAGCCATTATGAAAGAATATACAAAGGGAATACATAAAAAAATAGTAGGGCAGCCATTTTGACTGCCCTACTATACCATCAACCACTAAAGAATATATTAATTTTGATCCCGGCTCTTATCGGGATACGGGGGTGGTTCGGGAATATGCACCGGATCATCCTCAAGCTTTTGAAGAACTTCTTCAATCGCACGGTCCAGTTGTTCATCGATACCGCGGTATTCCTTACCCGGATGATTATCAACAAATATGTCGGGTTCAACGCCGACACCTTCCATTACCCATTCCTGACCTTCAATATCGAATCTTGAAAATTCAGGTCTGTTCAGGTAACCGCCGTCAAGGAACGGCAGCGATGCCCGGATACCGACTACACCGCCCCAGGTACGTTTGCCGATTACCGGACCGATATTATAATGCTGAAAACGATAGGTAAAGATGTCGCCGTCGGAAGCTGAGAATTCATCGGCAAGTGCTACTTTTGGACCGAGATGCATTCCGCTCGGATCGATATTGACCGCAGCGTTTCGCGCAACGGTGAACATAGCAATCTCCCGCTTTAAGCGTTCGATTATCATCGGCGAGACGTTACCGCCGCCGTTACTTCGAACGTCAATGATCAATCCTTCTTTCCGGAGCTGTGGATAATAATTACGCACAAATTCGTTCAGTCCGCCCGGTCCCATATCGGGGATATGTATATAGCCGACACGGCCGTCCGTTTGCTCATGTACATAATCGATATTATCCTGTACCCAGTTATAATAGTAGAGTTCATGCTCATCGTCAACAGGAACAACAACCGAGGTCCTGCTTCCCTGCTCGCGGGGCTGTGAATTGACCCGCAGCTCTACCTGTTTATCGGCTTTATCGACCAGAGCTTTGTAAATGTTTGTCATCTCATTGGTCGGTTTGCCGTTAATTTCAATGATATAATCACCCTCATTCACATCGACACCGATTTCTGTCAACGGTGACCGCCGGTTTGAATCCCAGTTCTGCCCGCGCAATATTCTGGTTATTCTGAAATAACCGGAATCGTCATCCTTTTCAAGCTGAGCACCGAGCAATCCCAATTTAACCCGATCCGGTCTGGGCATATCTCCGTCGCCGATGTATGCATGCCCGACATTCAATTCGCTTATCATTTCACCGATAACATAGGTCAGGTCTGCACGATGATTAACGTGATCGAGGAGTGGTTCATATTGATCACGCACTGCTTCCCAATCCATACCATGCATATTCGGGACGTACATAAAGTCACGCATCTGCCGCCAGCTCTCATGGAATATCTGACGCCACTCGGCATAGCGGTCCAGATCTACCTTCATATCTGAAAGATCAAGCCGTTCACTTATATCAACACGCTGCGTCGGCAGGTCAATAATTGCATACTGGCCTTGCTGTGCGACCATCATCTTTCGGCCGTCGGCTGATATTCTATAGCCGTTAATAGTACCAAGTTCTATTTCACTACGCTGGTCGAGATCATACATAAGCAGCTTTGTCTGTTGATCCTGACTGCCATTCCGCAAATAGTATAGCCTGTTGCCGACCGATGTAAGATTCCAGTAATTCGAGCCGCTGATCGGGAGTGCAGCGATACGGTCTTTAATACCGTCCAGATCTACACGGACCGTGACTTCATCATCATTACCGCCGGATTGCTGGTCACCATCCTCTTCTTCGTCATCTGGTTTTACCTCATCACTTAACGGTTTGAACGGCGATTCAATATCTTTGGCAAGCGTTACTAAATAGATGCCTGCCATATCCACATATACGTGGTTCCATTCGGTTTGACTATAGGTCGGTGAAAAATTCCGGCTCGATATGAAATATAAATATTTTCCGTCTTTGCTGAAGTGCGGAGAAGTCGAAGCAAACCATCCCTTTGTGACCGGATGGGAAGTGCCGTTTTCAACTGAGTATAAATAAATTGTTGTCTGTTGTTCTTCTTCAGGCTTGGCATATGCAATCCATTTGCTGTCGGGAGACCACGCAGCGCTTGTTATCTCCCACGCTGTTGCCTGCACAACCTCGGTAACTTCCTGCGTTTCTACATCTACATAATTCAGTCGAAGTTTTTTATCCGACCACATTATCTTGCTGCCGTCGGGAGACCACGAAATGGCATATTTATACGTATCGGCATCCGTTGTAAGCTGTGTCACTTCGCCGCGTCCATCCTGCGGCATTATATAAATCTCATCTTCACCCGATTCATCGGATATATACGCAATCGTTCGTCCGTCGGGCGACCATTGGGGATTGCGCTCGTGAATACCCGGGGTTCCGGTAAGGTTGCGGGTATTACCATGTTTTGCCGGGACGGTAAACAGATCACCACGGGCACCAAACAATGCACGGTTACCGTCGGGTGCTACTTCATATGTATGAATGTTATTGCTTACATTTTTCAATCCGCCTCTGCCGATCGCAAAATCATCATGAATGTATACCGGCACACGCCCATATTCCTGTGTCGCGAGATCCAAGCGGTAAATATAGCCGCCGTTTTCAAAAACGATGGCATTATCACCGAGCGACGGAAACTTGATATCGAAGTCGGTAAATTCGGTGTGCTGTGTTGTTTCTCCGGTATTCAGATCGTAGGAGAATAAATTCATTATATCGTAACGATCGGATATAAAATAGATTGTATCCTCATACCACATCGGGATAATATCCTGTGCGGGATTATCGGAGATGTTGGTGAGTTCTTCTGTTTCAAAATCATAGATCCAGACATCATCCGCCTGACCGCCACGATACCGTTTCCACGTGCGGAATTCTCTGAATACCCGGTTGTAAGCAATTTTACTTTTATCGGGTGAATATGAGGTAAAACCACCGCGTATCAACGGAAGCTGTTGGGGTTTTTTACCGTCCTTCGAAACAAGGAAAAGTTGTCCGTTAAATGAATTCCATTCGATACGACGGGAACGAAAGAGAATATGTTCATCGTCTTTCCAGCCCATAACAATATTGTTCGGTCCCATCCGGTCCGATACATCATCGCGGTCGAGCGTTGCGGTAAAGGTCAACCGTTCCGGTGAACCGCCTTGTGAAGGCATTAGATATACTTCGGTATTGCCGTCATACTGACCGGTAAATGCAATATGTTGTCCATCCGGTGAAAACCGCGGGAACATATTAAAGCCATCATGATTTGTTAGCCGGCGGGCAATGCCACCTGAAGCTTGTACTGTAAAAAGATCGCCGGCATAGGTAAATACAATCTGATCACCATGAATTGCCGGAAAGCGTAACAACCGCGCTTCATCTTCTGCCCATAAAGCTGTTGAAAGAACGACGATAAGCATTACTATGAAAAATATAGAGTATTTTCGCATATAGAGAGGTCCTTTGTTTTACTGTTGGATATTGATTTGGAAGTTTTAACTTATAATACTGAAGCGCTAGTTCCTAAATTGGTTGGCTGTTTATAAAATCTACGAAAAAAACCGGCCACTCACAAACGACCGGCGATACATTAATTTTATTTTATAATGACCATGGAATTCGTTTCAATAAATCGTTCATTCGGATTACCGACCTGTGTTGCTTCAATTCTGTAATAATATACACCCGATGCCAGACCTCCCGGTGGAATCGCCCACTGCACTTTATGCGATCCTGCGTCCCGCTCCTCATCCACTATCGTGGCTACCTTCCTCCCCAAAACCGAATATATGACGATTCGCACGTGACTCCGCTCCGGTAACCCGTACCGGATCGTCGTATGCGGATTGAATGGATTCGGATAATTTTGTGCCAAATAATATTTCTCAGGTATTTCGGCTTTATCCTCATCAATAGTTGTCGCAACCGAGCTCACCCTGATATCACCTATCCGCAACTCATCACGCCTGCCGACATCATCATCCAGCCGATCGCCGGTATAATAATACTTCCACCGAAGTTGTATATATGGTTGATCTTCCGCGACTTCAGGTAAGGTTACCGGACCAAACGATTCCGAATGGCCCACAATCTCACTCCGCTTATACTGTACCGGTACACCTACATCATGAACATCCACAAAAGGTCCGTCACGGCCTATTCGATACTGCAAACGAATATGGTACACCCTGCTGTTCGGTATCACTGTTCCGCCTTTCCACTCCACCGATATATCCCGTTGACCCGTAGTGTTCAATCCAAGTACTGCCGCTCCAAGATCACGCCCCCGACCTGTATTTATAAACGATATACCGTCTGCCTCAAGGCCCGTAATGCGCGTTCGTCCCGTTAATTGATAAACACTACCGAACATACCCTGATCATCGGCGTGGTAGGCATTGTACTCTTCATTATAAAATGGTATATGGTACGGCTCGACCATCTCATCATCCAAACGGGGATCATCCATTCTCGTTTGCAGAAATACCATATTCGGAGGAAACGATCCCTCGGGTTCATCAGAATACCAGTGCGTAAACTCATACATACCTTCTGATAGATCGTGCGGCTCGGGATATAGGGTATGCGGATGGACGCCCGATGTCACAAGTATATTATCCAGCAGCAGCTTCGCCCGGGGGCCGCTTGAGCCCGATACGTGGTAATACTTCCAACGCAACTGGATGTATTCCCGGTGATCCACTTCCTCCGGCAATACGACCGGCTCCATAAACTGATAATGTTCCTCAAGTTCATTGCGTATGTACTCTACCGGATTACCGTCTCTGTCAAGCACATCCTTAAACGGTCCGCCGGCTCCAACTCTATACTGTAAACGTATTGCATACACCCGTTCATTCGGAAGGAGCGTTCCCGATGTCCACGATACAGTGATACTATCAAGTCCGGTGGTATTCAATGCCAGGACTGCAGCACCGAGATCGCGGTCTCGCCCCGTATTGATGAACGTAATCCCACCGTCATTCCAGCCCGTGAGTCGCGTGCGGCGTGTGAGCATATACGGATAACCAATCTTTGCTTCATCGTCTTCGTGATACTCATCTTCCGGGACATGATATACACCGGTCATCTCATCCACCAATCCCGGATCGGTCATGTCCGTTTGGAGAAATACCATATGGGGAGGTAATGAACCTTCGGGTTTATCTTCCGGCCAGTAATTGAACCGGTACGGTCCCTGCGAGAGATCGTATGCTGTGGGATTCATCGGATCAGCATCGAATTCACCTTCTCTTATAAATACTGCAGTTATTTGAGTGGTATCCGTTGGTTCAATAACAAGCGTATCACTGTGTATGTCGGTATCCTTCCAACCGGCAAATGTATAACCGGGATAGGATTCTGCAATCAGCGTAATCGGAACACCTTTAAAATATACACCGGTAAATGGATATGGTTGACCATCGATTCCGACCGTTGCATCATCGATCGTTACACCGTTTATCGATAGTGCTCCTTTATGCTTATCTGAAACATCGATAGTTACAGGAGCAGTCCCTTCAAGATTAAAATGATCAATGACATGTTGTTTGAGATGAGCGGGGCGATTTTCAGCAAAATTTCGCATTGCTTGTACACGTTGCTGCCAGGTATCATAGCTCGAAGGAATTTGCCATCGTTCGATATGTTCCTGCATTTCGGGAGCAATAACATCTTGCAGCTCATCGATAATATTGATCATTCGCCCGGGTTGAAATTCAATGTTTAACAGATCGGCAATACGGTTTATGAATGCAAATTTGAATTCATCGTTCTGCAGCAATGCTCTGAATAATTCATTCGGCCACTCTTCCTCCAGCCGGGGATTCAATGATGCCGTTGCCCATTCTATTGTGTTGTGGGTATGACTGACCATTCCAAGTGAACGATCAACATCGTATACTTTCCAACGCCACCGTCCATCCTGTCCGTATGGTGCATCAGGTTCATATTCATCCGTACGGTATCTCCAATAGTCAATATTATTGTGCGGCCAGTCTGTATTCGCATTATAAATCTGAATTGCATAATAATCTATGTAATTTTCGACATCCATCATTGTTTTCACGTGTTCATAATGCTGTTTCTCCGAGAGATCATGATCTCGTATATATTGCATCATTGCCGTATAATGATCATTTGATCCTTCCTTAACAATTTTATTACGGGTTAATATATCAACATTATCACCATCGAGGTTATGAGTTCGTTCCAGATAATGACGGTCATATCGTTCACGGATATTTTTAATTCCCCAATATTCCCCGTTAATAAAAACGATAACCGGATTATATGCCTGTGTATCAATCTTTAGATGTTCGATTGACCGCTGCATGGCAGCATCCCGGAACATCGTATAATTAAAATCGTTTCCGGAATTTCGTAATATAAACCTGTTATAATCGGCATCTGGTTGATTGGGGAAAACCGGATAATAAAATCTGTTCACACCATATAAACTTCGTGCATACATACGCAGACTTTTCATAGGAAAAGATCGTGAGTATCCACCGTGAATGCGGGCACCGGCATCCTGACCAAAACCCAGCGTCCCATCCCTCTCAAAATACTCTATATGAACAGGTCGCTCCCATTCCTCGCCCCGTTGTCTGAAGTTACCGGTGTGATAATTCTCCCCGTCATAATGATCTCCCGGAACGTATATCCCGATACTGTCGCTAAAAAAGTTTTCCCTGTCTGTTACAATAGAAATGACGGGAAGAGAATAGCGGGACTCCATAGTATCACCCACAAAATACGTGTGAGTTACTATATCACTTTTTTGCCCATCATTATTTATAACGCGTGCCCGGACTACCATCGCTTTATATACCAGATCAGCCGGATGGTGCCAACCCCAGGGACCGGTTATATAACTCGTCCGGATCGTAGAGAAATCATTCGGCTCATCCGTCCGGTTCTCAATAGTAATGGATGAATTAAAACTATATGAATTTGTATCCGGTATCGAACCATCAAGAGTATAGTATATAACAGCATTTTCATCCGAGACCGATAAGGTTAATTCAAAGGGTTCCTGATAGAATCCTCCCGTATGAGAAAATTCCGGAGAAGGTGGTTGAGCTGTATAAGCTTTATTACCGAGCAAAATAATTATGAATACCAAAGGTCCATAACGTTTGACGCTATTCATCCATGCACTCCTCATATGATTCATTTCACATATACCATAGTCTGTGTTTCAATAAAACTATTACTATCTGGTTCAAGACCTGTCACTGTCGTCCGGCAGTAATAAACTCCCGAGGCAACACGTGCCCGGGGAGCATTCCAGATAACTTCATGCGTCCCGGGATCACGTACTCCTTCGTCGATTACATCTATCCGTTGTCCCAGTGAATTGAAAATTTCAATCTTTACTTGACTCAACCCCGATAGTTCGTATCTGATAGTGGTTTCGGCATTAAACGGATTAGGATAGTTGTGCAACACCCGCGACACAACCGGAATATCATCAAAAGATTCACCCCATATCAGGATATTATCAAGCCGCAGCATATCCCGTCGCCCGATATCAGGATCGAGTCGTTCTCCGGTATAATAATATTTCCACCGTAACTGAATGTATTCCAGATCCCATATTTCTTCGGGTAATGGAACCGGTCCGAACTCTTCGGCATGCCCTGCAATATCACGCCGTATATATTCCACCGGCTCACCATTGTACAGTACATCGATGAAGTCGGAACCGCGACCTATCCGGTATTGTAACCGGATGTGATATACCCGGCTATTCGGAATTACGGTACCTCCTGTCCAGCTTACTTTAATATCCCGGGTGTCACGGGTATCCAGCGCCAAAACAACAGCACCCAGATCCCTCCCGCGTCCGGTGTTGATCAACGAAATACCATTTTCTTCCAATCCGTTTATTCTTGTTCTGCCGGTGAGCATATAAGGATAACCGAATTTATCCTGATCGTCGGCGTGATATTCGTTATCATTTTCATCAATGAAGGGAATATGATACGGATCGGTCATCTCATCATGCAGACCCGGATCGTTCATGCTACTTTGTTGAAAGACCATATTAGGCGGATACGTCCACTCAGGTTCTTCGGGACTCCAGTAAGAAAATTCATACACGCCTTCGGATAAAGTAAATGCCTCCGGTTGCATCAAAGAATACGGTACATCGTCATCAACCACAAATTGTGCAGTTATCAGTGTATCCCCTGTACCGAACAGCTTAATTACCGGATCGTGGTAACCGTTTTCATTCCATCCGGTAAACATGCAACCATCAAACGGTTCCGCCTCCATTGTTACGGTAACTTCCGGAAAGTACATTCCATTCCATATAACATCGGATTGTTCCGCCGAAGCTCCAATCGTTTCACGGGAAATCGGGATACTGTTTATCGTAACTATGCCGCACAGATCATTTTCAATACGTACTGAGAGTTTGTATGGTTCATCCAATGAAAAGTAATCTGCAAGATGTTGTGTTTGATAACCAGGACGGTCTTCTGCAAAATTTCTGAGTATATCAATATTTTCGTGCCACTCATCAACACTTTCAAAGCCGGTCGGCGGACGCCACCGCTTTTTATGTTCTTCGATTGACGTATGGAGACGATTCTCATACTTACCGATCTTTTCAATCATATTACCAGAACGTAACACCGTATTCATCAGATCAGCAAACCGGTTAATAAAATATGTTTTTGTCCGTTCATGTTCCATCACACTGCGGAAGAGAGTATTAAATCCGTGTGGATTATAATCTTCCAAAAAACGGGTAAGATAGTCGGCATCTACCGCTCCATCGTACGACCATTCGGGTCCCCACCTGTTCGGCAATCCCATCCCGACATCCATATCATACAGCAGCCAGCGCCATCTACTCTCTGCATCATTTGCCCGCCACATTTTCAGATTGTGCAAATCCCATCTGCCGAAAAATATCTCCGCAATTTTTAAATCTATCAAACTTTCAACGTCTATAAGTGACTCAAGCGTCGAAAAGTTTGCCTCATCTTTCATTGAATTGTTTGCAACAAAATTCATGACACCATTAAAATGATCGTCGCGTTCAGTTGCTTCAAGAATCGTCACCGTCTCTGCATCATAACCATACTTGCGTTCTATATAATGCTGATCGAACCGTTCCCGTATATTGATAATTCCCCAGAATTCGCCGTTGAAGAACAGTACTGCAGGGAGATAATCTTCATAATCAACATTGGTATCTTTAAATAATCTGCTCATCAACGCATCGCGAAAATAGGTGTGATGAATATCCTGTCCGGACTGGCGTAATTTTAATCTTCTACTTGTGAAGTATGGTTGCTCTTCAAACGGAACATACCTGAATTCATCATCGCCGTACCGGTTCCGGGCATATAGACGCAGAGATTTGTTAGCATACTGACGGGACGTTCCGCCGTGAATTCGCACACCTGCTTGTTGTGAAATACGAAGCTGCCTGCTTCCATCATAATATTCGAAATGAACAGGTCGCTCCCACTCATCACCGCGTTGAAAATAATTGCCGGTATTCCATGAACCCGTGTAGAGCTCGCCAGGCACGTATAAGCCTGAATAATAATCAAAAAGATTTCCTGCGTTGGTCGTCAAAGATACGACAGGAAGCCTGAATTTCGTCCGGATATCCGGATTAACAAAATATGAATGTGTTATAATGTCGCTTGTAATCGCACCTGGCCGGCTTACCACAGCTCTTACTACTGTGCCCTTGAAGACGGTACCATCCGGCAATGCAAATTTGTTGCTTGATGATATAATTGTTGACAGATCGTTCTCATCCTCGGACCTGTCTTCAATAGATATCGGTTCAGGGTAGTCATAGGTACGGTATAAACGCTCTTCCAACTCACTGTTTAAATCATACTGTATTGGAAAAGTGCTTCCGCCGGTATTCGCAGGATCCGGATCAGATCCATCGAGTGTATAATATATAACTGCACCGTCATAATCAGTCGTGAGTATTAATTCGAACGGGCTGGTATAAAAACCACCGGTGTGAGAAAATTCCGGTGGTGAAAGGCGTTCCTGGTATGCGCTTGTGGTATTGGGTTCACCGGGAGTCGGCTCTTTAAAATATACCCAGTTGTTGTTTCCGTCGGGTTTTCTCCCAAAAGAAATATCGCGTGGTATGGATGTTGGTAGCAGCACATCAATACGGTCACCATCGGGATGTGTCAGAATAACTTCCTCGCCATCGGAATCTATGCTGTAATTGGTATGGAGTTCTTCACCCGGTACACCACGATCTTTTCCCGATGCCCAAACTAATATATATTCACCGGGTCCGATTGTACTATCGGGAAACGTCCACCGGAATGGAGTTTCGTAATCATCCGACAAACCATATCCCCCTAGTGCTATCGGTACGTCGCTTGTGTTGAATAATTCCACCCAATCCTCATAATCACCATCTTCATCGGTAATGGTGGTTCCGTTCGAAGCCATCACTTCATTGAGAACGACTGTTTGTGTATATATTTGTCCGGTAAAAACTATGATACACACACAAATTCCAATGACGCTACTATAAGTCAATTTAATAGTTTTCTTCATCGAAGAACAGATTGACTCTTTCTATCCCCGGTGTTTTTTCAAGCTCGCGGACAAAAGAGGTTCCTTTATCCTGATCTTTTAAACGGACGTAGTATGATAATTCAAGAGTCTCCCCTTCATCAAGGGATTTCATATTCACCAGTTTATGATCCTTACAGTAGCGTTTCATCGTATCTAAGTACGGTGCATCTTCACCGGGTTTTCCGTTCATCGAAAACTGGAGGAGAAACTCCCGCCGCTGCGCTGCCCCACCTCTACTGAATGACAGCGCATACGTAACAAAACCAACAACACCCGTTCCGATAAGCGCCACCAGATGCATTCCCGCACCGGCTGCCATGCCGACTGCAAGTGAAAAAAATATGTATACAATATCCTGTGGATCTTTAATTGCAGTACGAAAACGAATAATCGACATTGCACCGACCAGACCGAAGGCGCGGGCAAGATTATTACCGATGACCATAATCACGATCGCGGTCAGCATTGCAAGAATAACCATGGATCCGGCAAACGATTGTGAGTAACTCGGACCCTGGTAGGTAATTCGGTACAAATACATTATAAAAAACCCGCACACCATAGCCACGGCGGCATTCAGGATTATCTGATCGATGGTTAAATCGAATTGAAATATAGTAGTGAGATCGTCAAGCATATTATTAATCTATAAATGGACAGTTCGGGCAAGTGCGCGTACTGCGTGCTTTGAAAAGTGTTTATCGACAATTTTATGAGCTTCAAGTCCGATACAATATTTTGATACGGCACGTCTCCGAACACCCAACTCACCGAGTATCGCATTAATCCAGTTTGGCATTCGTTTGTTGAACTTTACCTCAACAACAAAATGATGCGGTATACATCGTTTCATTCCATCTTCGGAGAACAAATGATCAAGTTCGGGATAAATCGCACTGCGGAGATTTTTATCGATCGTTAACCGAAGCGATCGATCGAATCTGCCGGTATAGGCTTCCCGTTCATAGGTAACAAGCACAATTGGTTGAAGAGCGTGCTGGTATACGTGAAATAAGAACCGGCGTGCATTTTCATCGGCCATTGCAATTCCGTTATCTGTAATTATAAACCTATCAACATCACCGGTACGTAAAAATTCTTGAACTTTTTTATAGTATAACGGTGCGCGATTTTTCCACACACTCTGGATGTTTTTCCGCTTGATTTCCAGAAATACTTCCGGATTATAACCGCCACCGTTGTATCCCCGAATACGCAGTTTCTTTCGCAGATCGATCCCTTCAATCTTTTCGACATAATAACGCAGTGTCGGTGTGTCAAAGTATATGCTGCGGACGCTATATTCCGGGATCTCTCCATTGGATGTATAGGCATCCCGCTCAAGGAACGGCTTTATTAAATTCCGGAACCGATCAAGATGTTCGTATCGAACTAAATATTTATATTCAAGTCTGGCCATTAATTAAATATCGGACGTATGTAACGTAAGAAATATTCACGCATAGTCACTGGTTCGGTTTTAATCGAAGCTGATGCAAGTATACCCGGCAGGTACTCATCATCGGCTCCATCATTTTCCAGTACGGCATTAATTATAAAATACTGTCCACCGTTCATAACGCGAACCGTATTACCTATAGAACGAATTTGTGCGTTCCGTTTTACAATATTATTGCCAGGTATGCGTAATTCTACCTCCTGGTCAACAGATATATACGGACGGTAATTGAACGATACCGGTATTACAGCAAGATAATACTCGGGATCACCGATCAACGCAAGCGTATCATGTGAAAATGTATGATACACGATGCCGTCAATCGGTGAAAGATACGTATAATCATCAATTGTTTGCTGCAGTGAGCGTATCTCTTCTTCAAGTGTGGCAATTCTTGTTTCAAGGTATGTAATTTGTTCGTCTTTTGCACCGGTAAGAGCCGATTGCAGTTGTGCCTCAGCGATGAGAATATCAATCTCATATAATCGGTTTTGCTGAACGGCAATATCGAGCTCTTCATCCGATATTAGATTCCGGTTATGAAGTTCTTTCGTACGTTCGAGTAATATGGAGTGACCTTCAACCTGCTGTTTCGCATATGCCAGACGGTTTCTCGCCTCCTCGATAACCGCTTCTTTTTCACCGGTCTTGTAGAGATCTAAGGATGCGCGGGTCACCTGAAGATCACCGCTCAGTGTGACGAGATCGCGCCGTAACTGCGCCGATGAGATATGACCGACTGTATCTCCCTGCTTTACAAATGAACCCGGGACAATTGTGTTATTTAATTCAAACCGTACAGCATCCTGCCGCTCAAATTGGTGCAACCGGTAATTCTCGGTACGTCCGTTGATACGGTCATATAATGATGCACTGATGCGGCCTCCTTGATCTTTTGTAAGAACCCATTCTTTCCCGTGAAAAATTTGTGCATGCGATGAGATAGAAAAAGGGATTTTGACAGGTACTATAAGAAGAATACCACTAACTATAGCCAAAATAGTTATTAATCGTATCAACGGATGTTTAAAAATCATTCCCAACCCAATAACAATAGTATTCGTATAGCCATTATGTATTTCCTGAGATAGAATTTGAGGAATTACGCCGGAGGGTGCCCAGCTCACCGCTCCCCTATCGATCATAACAATGATTTGTTTTCATCAGAGCAAAAACTATGCTCCAATAAACGCCTCCTACCCGTTTATGTTACGGAATTGTTACGTAAATATTAATTAAATTAAAAATTTGCATATTTTCAAGTATTTCAGGTAATTTTCAACTAAAGAATTGACTTTCATCCATTTGATTGCTATTTTCGCATAATTAGCGTGAAATTCTCCCCCGGTTTTTATTGATTCCGCAGGCTTCATCGGCTTGTCGCGGGATCGATGCGACGATATTAAACGGCAGTTCACTCCCGATTAATATCTTTCTAACATAATAGGAGTACCTGCATGGATTTCCAGGAACGTTCAAAAGAAGAACTTATAAAAGAGATCGAAATTCTCCGTCAAAAAAATGATGAACTACTGCAACTCTTTGAAAAACACAAAGGAAAGAATGAGCAGGGAAATACCATTGCGCTGCTCGACAGTATTCAGGAACCACTCTGGTCACTCGACCACCATTATAAGATTCTGACTCACAACAATGCATTTAAACAGTTATTCAGAAATGCGTATGGATTAGACCTTGAACCCGGGGATAACTTCATACGCTATACCCCGGTCGAATTGCAACCGCTCTGGAGTGGATTCATTGAACGGGCATTTCGCGGTGAAAATTTCTCTGCCGAACAGGATTTAATAGTCGATGGTGCAACGCAATATTACGAGTTCATTTTTAATCCAATGGAATCCTCCGACGGGTCAATCTATGGCGTTGCAATTTTAGGCCGCGATACAACCGAGCGAAGAGCCAATGAACTACGAGTCCAGGAAAGCGAGAAACGCTTCCGTTCGCTGATGCAAAATTCAAACGACATTCTGTTTGTTGTAACTGAAGAAGGTGTAATTCGATACACCAGTCCCTCAGTTGAACAAATCCTCGGCTACACATCAGCCGATATTACCAATACCGATATATTCATGTATCTCCACCCCGAAGACACCGATGATCTTCAAGCACATATTAAACAAACTATAGTAGATAAGCAAAGTACTAATTCATTCCGTTGCCGTTTCCGGAAGTCTGACAGCTCCTTCGCCCACATCGAGGGGATCAGCAGCAATCTCATCGACGATAAGTATATACGGGGAATTGTTATTAATGCACGGGATGTTGGTGAACGAATAGGTATCGAGGAAGAACTCCACGAAAGCGAACGACGCTTCAGAAGTGTCGTCGAAGATCTCCCGGTGATGATATGCAGATTCCTACCGGACGGGACGCTCACATTTGTGAACGGATACTATTGTAACGCATTTAAGAAAACGGCAGGAGAGTTGCTTGGCAAGAGCTTTCTTAAACTTATTCCGGAAGAGGATCAGGAGACTGTAAAAAAGAATTTCACATCCCTCAATCCCTCAAAACCGGTAACGACCTATGAACATAGAGTACAATTGCCGGACAGTGAGATCCGGTGGCATCGATGGACCGACCGTGCGTTATTTAACTCCGAAGGCGAGGTTATAGAATACCAATCTATTGGTGAGGATATCACAGAACAAAAACAGACAGAGGAAAAACTACGTCTTCAAAGCACTGCGTTACAGGCTGCTGCAAATGCGGTAATTATAACAGACAAGGACGGAAATATTGTTTGGGTAAATCAGGCATTCGAAAAATTGACAGGGTACACAGAAGATGAAATTACCGGGAATACTCCGCGGATTCTGAAATCCGGTAAACATGACAATGAGTTCTACAGAAACATGTGGGAAACAATTCTTTCCGGAAATATCTGGCAGGGAGAAATGATCAATAAACGTAAAGATGGATCGTTTTATTCGGATAGCACAACAATCACCCCGGTGATAAATAATGAAGATGAAATTTCACACTTTATAGCCATAAAAGAATTCAGGCAGGATGTATAATGCTGAATAATCGGAACGTAAACAACCTTATCGTAAGAGAATCATCCGCCTGGTATCAATGAACGACTGTCCTCCGTCTACAGGTTGTACTTCAATTCGATACCAATACACACCGCTTGCATATCCACGACCGCTCAATTGTATACTATTATTACCGGCGTAAAATAATTTCGATGTAACCGGTACCTCGATCTCCCGTCCCTGTGCATCGAACACCCGCAGCGTAACGTTACTTGTTTGCGGAATATAGAATTGCACGGTTGTAGTAGGATTGAATGGATTGGGATAGTTCTGGTACAGATGAACTGCCTGTGGTATTTTTTTATTGTGCTGAACACTGCTCGGTTCACCGATTGCCAGGATCCCGTCTTTTGCCTCAGCATTGATTCGCCCAAGATCAACATCGCGGAGGTTCAGATCAAAGAATGACAGGGTGTCCATCCCCGCTGTTTTACCCTTGATGTCGATAAAAAATAGAATCCCGGATCCGTCAAATTGCCTGCCGGCGCCGAGCATAGTTGATTCAATTTTCACCGAACCTTCAATGGAATCGATAAATGTAGCAAAAAATGAAGGTGATGAAAATATGCTTCCCTCCCGAACACTACTTATTTCTACAATACCCGGATTATAAGAAAATTGCACACTAAACCCTTTAAATGCCACGATAGAATCAACCCGTACCTCTACCGTTGCAATTGAATCACGTTCAAGTTCGGTAAACTCAGGCGAAAAGTGAAGCACCGGCAATTCATCTGCAAACAGTGGGAAAGGAATAAAAATGAGTAAAATTAATATATTTTTCATTGTATGTCGTTCATTTCACTTGTTCTTAATAAATTTATTCAAAAGAAAAACAACGCAAAGAGCGCAGAGATCGCAGCGGTAAACAATATATAAAGCTGTAACGTATAATTATGTTATAGTATCTTCAGTTCTTCATACCCTCATATTCTTTGCGTCCTCTGCGACCTCTGCGTTGTAATATAAACCACAAGAAAAACTATGGGATGAATTATTAATGATAGTCATTCTGCAAGTTCATTAACTATCCGTTCTACTCCATCACGTAGCATCTCTTCATGAAAATTAATAATTAAACCCAGCCGCTTGTCACTCAATCCTAAATACGTCAGCAATTTTGCTCTGTCGAGTCTATTCACCGATTCCTTTGCTTTCACATCAACAATCACCTTATTCTCGACAATCAAATCCAATCTTAAATCTGTACCTATTTTGATTCCTTTATATGGAATTGGTACTGTCTGTTGTCTTGTAAAGATTATACCACGTAGATATAGTTCATGACATAGTGCTTCTTCGTATACTGACTCTAATAATCCCGGTCCTAATATTTTATGTACTTCAATTGCAGCCCCGATTATTTTCTTAGATATAACATTCTCATGCATGCAGGTTCACATATTTTTATTTGTATCATCCGAAACCCATTCATATAAGAAATAAATCTTCATAATAAAAAAACGCAAAGAGCGCAGAGATCGCAGGGGTAAACAATATATAAAGCTGTAACGTATAATTATGTTATAGTATCTTCTGTTCTTCATACCCTCATATTCTTTGCGTCCTCTGCGACCTCTGCGTTTATTAACAGGCATAGTCATCGCTAATTTATCCAGGAAAAAACCTGCCTGTTATTTCAATAGCGTCATGCGCTTAGTCTTCGTGTAATCACCTGCTTGCATTCGATAAATATACATTCCCGATGGTGCAGGTATGTTATTCATCGTCGTGCCATCCCATGCAACTGAATGATAGCCGCTCTCCTGGTATTCATGTATCAGCTCGGCTACTTTTTCTCCCAGCACATTGTAGACAACAATACTTACGTGTACATCTTCTGGAAGCTGATACTCGATGGTGGTAACCGGGTTGAAGGGATTTGGGTAATTTTGTGACAAATTAAAGGTGACCGGACGTTGTGCATCGCGGTCATCTGCAAACCCCGAAAACTCAACTGGTATATCGCTATTGGTGCTGTTCCGCGCAATTGCAGAAATGAATCCAATCGATCCGGGATCAAAGGAATTATTTCTGTCGAAATGCAGATAGGCAAATACACCTTCCTGTGAAAATGCATCGCGGATAATAGCTGCGTCGAGTTGTACTCTTCCGGTAAGCTCACGCGATGCATAGAATCCCATCTCCTGATCGAGTTCACCAGCAGCATTTGCTCCGATAAAGGATAATGCCGATTCAGGATAACCGAGCTCCAGACTGATTGCCCGCACATCATCGACAACATCCTCAAATCCCAGCGGTACGATAACTGAATTACCGCGTTCCTCTATCGCATGCACTACAATTCGCAGCGGCTCGATAATCTGTTTCTGTAATTCACCATCTGCAGATTTGTAATACCCGATAGAAAAGATAACCAGATCTTCAAAATCAATTACTCCATCGGAGGACGGCATTGCGAAATAGCTGCCTCCCTCATCCGTCGGCCCGATATCGTATTTTGTACGGTACTCGTCGTCTTCACCGCGGACACTCCAGTATGCTTCAGAGAAAAGCATAAGGTCGGTGAAATCAATCTCACCGTCACCTCTGTCTCCGACAAAAGAATCATTATCTTCTCTGCCAAAATCGCCGAGATAAAACTTAATCTCACCCGGATGCGATACCGATGGTACCTCAATTTGTGTATCACTCGCTGCGTCATAATAGCGGAGATCTACATCGCTGATAGCAAGCTGATGAAATCCCGGTTGTGTAACTGTTACTGTGATTTCGGCAAAATGTGAGCCGTCAAATGGCATAACATTGCCCTGTAAGGATGAGGCATTTATACGGAGCTTTCCATCATCGACTTCAATCACCTCAAACACAGAATTTTCATTTTCAAAGAAATTACCCTCTTCAATATCCAGGGTTCCCAGTGTATGATCCCACTCAAAATAGAACTCGGCAGCGATGATCTCATCATCACCTTCGGCAACAGCATAGAAGGTAAACTGAGGATCAATGTATGTCCAGTCGTCTTCACTAAAGTGTTCTATATCTCCTTCCTCATTCCCCATACCTGCATATGGAAACTGGACACGGTTTTCCTCGGATGTATCTTCGGGATCTGCTGATAGTGTGATGACTATACCCTCCGGATCGGGTGCAGTTTCAAGAATTTCATAGGAGTGGAAATTTTCCGGCGGTGTGCTGCCCGGAGGATTTTCACCGGAACCGCCCGCAGGACTTGTTGTCACATCATCGGCATCTTTCGCTGCGAGATAGTATTCAACAGTGCTGTTTACCGATTGACCCGGTATAACAAAGGAGAATTCATTCTCATCACGGGATTCATAATATGTATGACTCCAATTTCCACCATCCACACGGTAATGAAGTGCCGGACGATTGTTACTTTCTGTTACCAAATCATTTCCGGTAATAGCAGCAGTTACAGTACGGTCGTCGGTAGATTCGGTATCGTCGAGAGGTGTATGTATAATTTCCGGACCGTCGCCGACCGGTGGTACCTCATCATCGTCGTGAGGTGTTACTGAAAAATTATCGATTGCAACACCCTGGCGAGAACCGGTTCCATCGCCATTATCACCAAAATATCTTATTGTAAACATCTCTCCATCCGGGATGTTCAACCCGCCTACACTTGCACTTCGGGGGTGTACTCGGTCACCTTCATCAACGGCGCCACCCGGAAGATCGTTCGGTGCAATAAATTGGAGATCGGTTATTTCATTTTCAATATCATTTACAACAAGATATACCGTCCAACCGTTATTTCTACCACCTGAAGCACTTCTCCAGTGTTCGGCATCATATGATATATCAAGTTGTTCAATGGTTTCGCCTGTATTATTTATAAATGTTATTTCTGCATAGATAGCACGGGTACTGGTCGGAAGAAATCCCAACGAACCATCAAATGTTTCACCATCACCTGTATCACCGTATGAATATTTTCCACCGCCTGTTGAAGTCCCGGCATCTGTTCCAAGCCACTCGGATTCAGCGACGCCATCGTCATCATACGTGAACCAATACTGCGGATCATCCTCCCCGAGAAATCCGATAAAATTATCGGTATATGCTTCACCTATTTGGGTAAGTGAAACAACATCATTGTCGGGATCATCGGTTTCGAGGATCGTATAGCTGTGGAAATTATCAGGGGGTGTACTTCCCGGAGGATTTTGACCGGAACCGCCGGCGGGATTTGTCGTAACGGCGTCGGCATCTGTGGCGGCGAGGTAGTATTCAACTATGCTATTTTCCGGCTGGCCCGGAATAACAAATGAAAATTCATCTCCAATTTGGGAATCATAATAGGTGTGATTCCAGCTTCCGCCATCCACACGGTAATGAAGTACCGGTCGATTGTCATTTTCAGTTACCAGGGCGTTTCCGGTAATTGTAGCCGTTGCGGTACGGTTATCGGTGGATTCATTGTCATCGAGAGGTGTGTGGGTAATAACAGGGCCGTCCACATCTTCAAAGGTTCCCTCCACCAGCACATCGTTCACCCTGAATGCTCCTCCACCACTGATTTCTCTTGAACCATTATCCCAACCTTTTATTTTGATCTCGGCACCGGATAAATTTTCATAACCGGATATATCCAGATTAAAATCCAATGTTTCATTTTCAATGACATCGATACTATGTATATCATCACCGTTGATGGTGACCGTCATAGCCGATGGCCCTGCGCCGGTAGCACGATACTGAAAACTAATGTTTGTTATATTGAATGTTGCCTCATCCTCTCCCTCTAATGTAAGATAAAAATACTTCGCATCATCACTGGTTTCAGCAGACCATCCTCCAGTTCCTTCGGCATATGGTACCCCTGAACCACCCCACGTACCTTCTTGTGAAGAGCCAAACCCGACCGATCCCGATGAAATCTGGAACTCGGAAGCATTGATGTTGAAATGCACAAATTCAGGTTCGGTCGTTTCATTGGTAAAGGTATAAAGAACTAAATCTTCACTCTGTCCCAGCAGATTCAGAGTAAAGGCAAACAGAAATACTATTGCTAAAAAAGAAATAACGGAGATTCGCATAGTATCCTCCCGTATATATTTATTGGATGGTATGATTGATTAATTTTACACGGAGGTCTGAAGATAACACTATACGATCAATAGGCTAGCACAATATCTTAACCAAATTCTCTACTACGATAGGACACGATTATTCCCCCGGCAGGTCCTCCTTATGTTGGTTAGCGATATGGTTATTTATAGACATATGTGTCGCGTGAAATTGTAAAGAACAAAGCAACACAAATTTGATGTACTTGCCTCCCCGGCTTGTCAACAAACACACTTATACTGTAATAGGTAGAAGGGTATTAGGGAATATAAAAATTCGGATGAAAAATGCAAGACTTTCGGAAGGAAAAACGGTAGAAATATATAATTGCGAATTATAGCGAATTTCTACATATTGTATATTTGCAAGAAATGGTTTCAGGAAGGATAGGGTGAGGTTTACAAACTAATATTCGAATCACGCAGCAGGATCTATCAATATGCCATGGGATCGCCTTTTACCATACGGAGAGTGGTCAGCACAATGATTTGCATATTCAACAAAAACGACCAGTTTTCTATGTACCAGATATCATGTTCGATACGTTTTTTGCATTAAATGTGGGTCCTGGGTTTCACCGCAGTACCTGTTTACCTGTGCCCATCCGGTGATACCCGGTTTTACCAGATGACGGCGCATATAACATTATAATATAGATCTATTGACTATTTCTATTCAACGATATATACCCCCAACACCGCATAAACCCCATACCCCACCGCCACGGCATAGGCGAAGCTCATTAACGTGCCGATGATGATATATTCCGCCTCCATGCGCTTGGCAGGATTGCTTACTTCGCCGAAGCGGAAGACCGACTTTGCCGTGATGAGAAAACCAATCCCGAGGGGGAAGCCCGCGATAATGAACACATATATTAAAAACCGTTCGAGATAGCCGATTATCTTGCCGCCGTCTTCCAGGCCGCGGCTGTTTGTTTCGTTTTGTTGTGCATGAGATTGAATTTGATTCAGATATGGTTGTACGATCATTCCGATGCAGATACCGCCGACTTTGGTAATCAGTATCAAACCGCCTGCTACCACCAGTACCACACCGTACGCCTCCCCGAAGAGACCCATCCAGTATATATGTTCACCTGCCGCCGTTGCTATCACCCATTGCGCGATGAAAACGATTATCACAAGATGGATAAACTGGTCGGCTATAAACAACCCTAACTGCGTCCGGACCGATTGATTTAATTTTTTACCGAGAACTAATTTTACGGGATCAACAATTGCATGACTTAAAAATACACCGGCGGGAATGAGCCAGACGCTCCACAGACCGGCAAGCACATAACTTGTTGCGGCTACAAGACCTGCATGTTTTATTAGTATCAAAGGTTCGTTTTTACGTTCCGCATCCGATCGCGTCTGGAACAGAAAATCGCCGACGAGATGTGCGGCAATCAATGCGATCAGCAGCGTTGAAAACGGATCCTGTGTCATGTCTATACAATTATATGAAAATATACGGCCTGCACTATTACAACACATAAAGGTTGTATTGTAATATACAACCATATAAGGTTGTATATGGTGTTTACCGTTGCTTAAGGTTGTGTTCGATGTAGGTCAGCGCCTGCCCGATGCCGTTCCATCCCGCCGCAGACAGATGTTTGGCAATACTTTGCTGCGTTGTCGACCGCTTCCACCGGTTCGTAATTTCCTCCTGCGTCAGTCCTTCCAGTGCTCCCATTACTGCCAGCGCCTGTTTACTTGTCCATCGCACTGCAAGCGTATCGATAAGCTGCAGTATTGTATTGATCGATTCACCATCATCGTCACCGGGAAAAGATATTTGCATCCGGGTTTTGTTTTTCATTCGTTCCAGTGCTGTTCCCGATCTGCGGAATGCCTCGCCGTCGCCCTGAGAAATTTTACCGGATGGTATAAAATCGATCCTCCCTATACCGATTGCAATTCGCGTATCGTTCTTTCCGCTTCCCCACTCTGCTTTGAATGCTGATCGTATATAGAGTCCAATGCGAACCGTTTTCGGCGGATCGGTTACAATAAGCTGCCAGCTATCGCCGCGGAATATATCGATATCCAGCGGAATCGTACTGCCGAACGCTTTTTGTGCAGAGCGTGCAGCTTTCTTCAATGTCGTAACAAGTTTCTTCCGGTCGTGCGATGAAAATTTCGATGAACCGACAACGTCTCCGGTTATAACCGCATATAATTTATTTTTTGAGAGTCGCAAGTTAGTACCTTATTCTTCGTAGAAAGATCGATACCAGTCGACAAATCTCGCCACACCTTTCTCGATCGGGGTGTCGGGTTTAAAATCGACGGCTTCCATCAGCCCGTTCACATCGGCATACGTTACCGGGACGTCGCCGGGCTGCATCGGCAGCATGTTCAATTCGGCTTTCTTACCGAGTGCATTCTCGATGGTTTGTATGAACGTCATCAGCTTGACCGGATTGTTGTTGCCGATGTTAAAAAGTTTATATGGTGCGTAACTGGTTTCGGGATTCGGGTCGGCGCCGTTCCAATCAGGATCGGGCTGCGGCGGTTTCGGTATCAACCGCTCAACGCCGCCGATGATGTCGTCAATGTAGGTAAAATCACGCTGCATCTCGCCGTTGTTATAGACATCGATCGCTTTTCCTTCGGATATTGCTTTTATAAACAGAAAGAGTGCCATATCGGGTCTGCCCCACGGACCGTACACGGTAAAAAAGCGCAAGCCGGTTGCCGGAATACCATACAAACTCGAATAGGTATGCGCCATCAATTCGTTCGCTTTCTTCGTTGCTGCATACAGCGACACGGGATGATCGACGTTGTGGCTGGTCGAGAACGGCATCTTTGTGTTGGCACCGTACACAGAGCTCGACGATGCATAAATCAGATGTTTGACCGGATTATGCCTGCATCCTTCGAGTATGTTCAGAAAACCGGTAATGTTGCTGTTGATATATGCATGCGGGTTGACGAGCGAATAACGCACGCCTGCCTGCGCGGCAAGATGAACGACGTAATCGAACTTCCCTTCCTCGAATACCGATCGCATGCCGTTTTTATTCTCAAGATCCATCATGATAAAACGGTAATTCTCAAACGTATCGCTTGTCACATACCCGCCGTCGCGTATCCGGTCCTTTTGTATACCGCTTTCTGTGAGCCGGCCGTACTTCAGGTTGACGTCGTAATAGTCGTTGATATTATCGAGACCGGTAATCTCATAATCCTGCTGAACAAGCTTGTGTACGAGATGAAAACCGATAAAACCGGCAGTGCCGGTTATGAGGATCTTTGAGGGCATTAGGCAGTTTTTCCTTATTTCAATATTCTAACTGATGTTATGCAACTTAGTGCATTGGTTCTGTATACTAATAAAAATCCTAAGCAATACCTAAATTCTAATGTTTTAATGTCAAAAACAGCACGAATTCGAGGTGTTTGGATCATTTTAGTTTTAGTAATTTGGATTTGTTTAGAATTTAGATATTGGTATTTAGAGCTTTAGTGAATATTATTAAATTTAGCACAACTCCAGACACTAACGCAAAGGTACTAAAGACGCAGAGAGATTAATTATTTTTTTAATTTCGCTGCCTCTTTGAACCACTCCCGGCGCTTAACAGCAACATCGATATCATGCGGCTCTTCTGTGTCTATGGCTGAACCGAAAATGTATGCAAAGATAATCTCGGATTTAGACTCAAGTAGTGAACGAACCTGTTGTATGACGGTATCTATGTGCATGAAGTAGTAAATTTTCTTTATGCGACTCAGCGAGTCGCATTACATTCTTTCGAAAATGATGTTTGCTATTCGTTCTGCTGCCTTGCCGTCCCAGAGTTCGGGGATGCTGCCGGTTTTCTTATTACCGCTCAAGACTTCCATCGCAGCTTTCGTAACTTTTTCGAGATCGGTACCGATCAATTGATTCGTACCGACATCTACTGTTACAGGGCGTTCGGTGTTATCCCGGACTGTGATACACTGTACCCCAAGGTATGTGCTTTCTTCCTGTATACCGCCGCTGTCGGTAATTATAAGTCCGGCATTCTTTGTAAGATGCAGAAAGTCAATATACCCGATCGGATCTGAAAGTATGACATTATCCGATAAATGCCCATTTAAACCGATGCGTTCGATATTCGACCGTGTCCGCGGATGAACGGGAAAGATTAGCTTCTTGTTTTGCGATATTGCTTCAAACAAATCGCCGAGTTTATGAAGAAATGCATCATTGTCGACATTGCTGGGCCGGTGCAATGTTACAAGCACATAATCACCTTTCCGTGTATCATATTTCTTAAGAATATTAGAATCATCCGCTTTCGGCAAAAGCTGAATCAAAGTATCGATCATCACATTGCCGACAAAAAATACTTTGGAATCGTCCACTCCCTCCCGTTTCAAATTCTCAATCCCGCTTTTCTCGGTCACGAACAGATAATCGGAGATTGCATCGGTTAGCAAACGGTTTATTTCTTCGGGCATCGTTCGGTCGTAACTGCGCAATCCCGCTTCGACGTGCGCAACAGGCGTATGTAATTTCGATGCAACAAGACTGCACGCAACTGTCGAATTTACATCACCCACCACAATCACAAGGTCCGGCTTTTCTTCCAGCAAAACCTTTTCAAACTCCACCATTATTTTTGCAGTCTGTACCGCGTGCGATCCCGAGCCAACTCCGAGATAAAAATGCGGTTCGGGGAGTTCGAATTCTTCAAAGAAAATTTTCGACATCTTCTCATCATAATGCTGTCCGGTATGACAGATAAGATGTTCGATACTGTCGTTGTATTTTTGAAATGCTCTGTGCAGCGGAGCAACCTTCATGAAGTTGGGTCTTGCGCCGACAACCGATATTATTTTCTTCACTACTATTTCCTCTTTAAAAAAGACAAAATAATTATGGGCAAAACTATTTTTTTAATTATAAATACACTCAATGGTTTTGCCTTGCTTCAAGATCCACATTGATTACACCTGAAACGAGTTATGCTTTATATACCTTTACACCGTTACCCTGAACAACATTTCGTGTGTCGAGAATCGGCACTGTAACATTTGAAAAATCAAATGATTTATATTCATCGTGCGGGGTAGTAATGATCACAAGATCATACTCGTTTGAGATATCCTGCGATTTTCTTCCTGCATAGTGCGGATATTCCCGCGATGGACGTATAACCGGCACATACGGATCGTTATAATCAACCTGTGCCCCTTTGTCTTCAAGCAATTCCATTATACGGTATGATGGTGACTCACGATCATCATCGACATTTGCTTTGTACGCAAGTCCGAGCAGCAAAATTTTTGATCCGCGCAATGCTTTCCCCTGTTCATTCAGCACTTCCATCGCACGGGTTACGACAAACTCAGGCATTGCAGTGTTTATCTCTCCGGCTAATTCTATAAACCGGGTCGCGATTCCATATTCACGTGCTTTCCAGGTCAGATAAAACGGATCGATAGGGATACAATGACCGCCGAGTCCGGGTCCGGGATAGAACGGCATGTACCCGAACGGTTTTGTCTTTGCTGCTTCGATCACCTCCCAGATGTCTATCCCCATTTTCATAAAGGTAACTTTCAGCTCATTCACGAGAGCGATGTTCACCGAACGGAAAATATTCTCCATCAACTTCGTCGCTTCGGCCGCTTTCGTGGAAGAGACCGGGACAGTATTGACTACGATTTGTTGGTATAATTTTTCCGCTACTTCGAGTCCGTCAGGTGATGTTGCACCCACAACTTTCGGAATTGTTTCGGTAGTATAATTCGGATTATTTGGATCTTCGCGTTCGGGAGAAAATGCAACATAGAAATCCTGGTTTACTTTGAGCCCACTTTTCTCAAGGATCGGTACCATGAGTTCGTCGGTAGTTCCCGGATAGGTTGTCGATTCCAGGATTATTATTTGACCCGGCCGCATATGTTTCGAAACTTCTTCACACGTCGCTTCTACATACGACATATCCGGTTCGCGGTTTTTATTCAAAGGAGTGGGTACAGCCATTAATATCGCATCACACTTATCAAGCTCGGAGTAGTCGGTCGTGGCACGGAACTTCCCGGATGAAACGGCTTGCTGAATCCGCGACGATGGAATATGTTTAATGTAAGACTTTCCATCGGATAATGCCCTAACCTTGCTATCATCAATATCGAACCCAACCGATTGAAATCCTTTTTCCACAAAGCAATTCAGAAGCGGCAACCCGACATATCCAAGACCAATAACGCCGATGATCGCTGTCTTTTCGTCAATTTTATTCAGGAATTCTTCTTTTATCGATACCGCTGTTTGCACCATTGTGATCCCCTTCTATGATTTATAATAAATGTAAAAGTATTATGTCTCAAATATACTTATTTTTTTTATAATTTGAATTTTTTAATGTGATCCCGTTCACACTATTAGAATTTTCTCATACCCCCCCACTATTAATTATGTGCTGTTATGGTATCATTCCGGCTGATATTAATTCATCGTGGGATAAGTACGATTGTGGCAATCACTTTTTGACAGGATAAACAAAACTTCGTAATAAAAAGGAAGTAGATAAATTGCCTACGAAAGACCCCGTATTATGTGTGAAGCTAACAGCACTATCAAACCTGTAATCATGGCAGGCCGGCCAAAAACTATTCTGAAATTTTTTAAAAAATAACAGCAGATAAATCGATTTATATTTTTATCGAGTTTAAATAATCACAAATTTATCTTTTTTATCACCTAAAATCAATAGATTTCGCCAACTTATTAAAAACATCATAATTATTAGATAGTGTGCAGGAAATATTGCAACCGATCTGGAAACAGGAGGGTAAAAAAACGCGCGATGCCCTTTTGCCGGTATCGCGCGCTTATAGCATTGATATATGATTTACTTAATTTGTACTAACAGCAGCCTCTAATCGCTCACTGACATCTTGTGTTTTTTCAGTTTTTTTCAATGCAAGTGAAAGCACTTCATTCATCTCTTTTACAAAATGAAATTCAAGTACATCCTTTATATGTGCGGGTATCTCTTCAAGATCGCCCTTATTTCTCTCAGGCAATATCACTGATTTTATACCTGCTCGATGGGCTGCCAGCACCTTTTCTTTAATACCGCCTACAGGTAAAACGAGTCCCCGCAAAGTGATCTCACCGGTCATCGCAAGATCATTACGGACCGGCTGTCCGGTCAACAAGGATGCCAGGGCTGCCAGTATTACAACTCCCGCAGATGGTCCGTCTTTCGGAGTCGCACCTGCCGGCACGTGAATATGAACATCGGTCTTCGAATGAAATTCAGGCGATAACCCGAGTCGATCAGCAATCGATGAGATATAACTCAGCGCTGCCTGTGCCGACTCTTTCATGACATCGCCGAGATGTCCCGTCAGGATAAGTTTGCCCTGACCTTTCATACCGGTTGCTTCAACAAAAAGTATATCGCCGCCGACCGGTGTCCATGCTAAACCGGTTGCAACGCCCGGCCGCGTCAGACGCTCTGCAACTTCGATGAAGTATTTCTGAGGTCCGAGGAACTCCGGGATTCCCGATACATCGATGATATGTTTTGTGTCATTGCCTCGTGCAACCTCTTTTGCAACACCGCGGCATACATCTGCAACACGCCGTTCAAGCGTTCGTACACCGGCTTCTTTTGTATACTCGCTGATAATTCTGCGTATGGCATCATCATTAAAGGTAACATTTTCCGACTTCAGTCCGTGTTCCTTTATTTGTTTCGGGATGAGGAAGTCTTTTGCAATATGTAACTTTTCCTCCTCGACATAACTTGGTATCTCGATGATTTCCATGCGATCCCGTAGTGGTGCCGGTATGGTATCGAGCATATTACCGGTTGCTATAAACAATACTTTTGATAAGTCGAACGGAATTTCGAGATAATGATCGCTGAACGTATCATTTTGTTCGGGATCGAGCACCTCGAGTAATGCAGACGATGGATCACCTCTGAAATCCATACCGAGCTTATCGATTTCATCGAGCATAAATACTGGGTTGTTCGAGCCTGCTTTTTTTATACCCTGTATAATCCGCCCCGGTAATGCACCGATATATGTTCTGCGATGTCCGCGTATCTCCGCCTCATCACGAACTCCGCCAAGCGACATCCGGACAAATTTCCTACCGAGTGCTTCTGCGATAGATTTCCCGAGCGATGTCTTACCAACACCCGGCGGACCGACAAAACATAGGATAGGGCCGCGCATATCGTTTTTCAGTTTTCTCACCGAGAGATATTCGAGTATCCGTTTTTTAACTTTATCGAGTCCGTAATGATCGCGGTCGAGAACCTTCTCAGCCTGATCGATATCCAGATTATCTTCAGTCGATATCGACCAGGGCAGATCAAGCAGCCATTCGATGTATGTTCTCGTTACTGTATACTCTGCAGACGAGGTATGCATTTTCGAGAGACGGTTTAATTCTTTTTCTACCGTTTCCCGTACATCATACGGAAGTTTTGATTTTTCTAACCGATCACGGAATTCCTTAATCTCCGGATGTTCATCATCTTCGCCAAGCTCTTTCTGTATTGCCCTCAATTGCTGACGGAGGTAATACTCGCGCTGGTTTTTATTTATTTCCTGCTGAACATCAGATTGAATTTTACTGCCAATCTCGAGTCGCTGAACAATCTTGTTTAATTGCATATGTACCTTTTGCAATCGTTCCTTAACATCCAGGGTTTCGAGTATGCGTTGTTTTTCCTGAACAGAAGCACCCATAATAGCAGCAGTAATATCGGCTGTTCCCGCTGCATCATCAAGATTTAAGATGATCGATAGGTGTTCGTCACTATACTCCTGACTTAGCTCTACCATACGGTGAAACACATTTCTCACCGTGGTTACAAGCGCTTCAACCTCTATATCATCTGCAGGTTTATCTTCGACCAGTTGGACCGCAGCCTTAATAAATGAGTTACTATGCGTTTCGGTAATGATACGCGCACGGGAGAAACCCTGAAGCAATACATTTTTAGTTCCGTCCGGCATGGTAAATGTTTTCACGATTTTTGCAACGGTACCCATGGAGAATAAATCCTCAAAAGACGGATTTTCTTCATTACCGTCGCGTTGTGCTACCACCAGAACGGGTGTATTATTTTTCTGAGCTTCTTCCACAGCGTATAAACTTTTCTCTCTGCCGACGCTTATCGGCAATACCTGTTGAGGAAAGAACACGGTATTCCGCAGCGGAATTACCGGTAAGGTCTCCGGCACGTGAATTTGTGTATTTTTATTTGCTTGTTGCATATCTTTTTCGTTTGCCATTACAACATCACTCCCTAAATTAATAATAAAATGAGGCGGAGTTCCGTCACTGCATCTCCCACCTGATGCCGGAACATCCGCCTTTTATAAGTATATTCATTCCCCCGACTAAAAACGTCGGGGTCATTGATTAAAAAACAATTGTGCTGCAAATCACTTAACTTTCACATCAATCTGCTTGGGCTTAGCTTCCTCAGATTTCGGCACCTTTACGGTCAGCACACCATTATTAAATTCTGCCTCTACCTTATCGGCTTTTACATTGCCCGGTAAGGAGAACGTTCGGGAAAAGCTTCCATACGACCGCTCCGTACGATGGAAGTTTTTCTTCTTATCTTCTTTCTCTACCTTTTTCTCTCCCTGAATAGTTAACACATCATTAGTAACCGAAATCTTAATATCATTTTTGTTCATTCCCGGAAGCTCTGCCTCGATTACATACGAATCATCATGCTCAACAACATCGACTGCCGGATTCCAGGAACCGAGTATTAAATCATCACCGTCGCCTTCACGACCGCTGAAGAAGTCATTAAATAACCGGTTCATTCGCTTCTGCATAGTATCCAGGTCACGTGTTATGTCTGTTGCCGGATTCCAACGAGTGATTGCCATATCCTGTCACCTCCTTCACTGTTTTTTTCACTCACACCTATTTGTGATTTCACTTTATAATAGACTCAAAACCCGTGCCAAGCAAATTATAATCTCACTAAAGTCAATATTTTCATATATTTAAAAAAATTACTATATTTAAGTGTGAAGTTGATTGCGACAAAATGGCACACTAACTTGTCGATATAGGCGCATTAGATTGCGACAGATTGACATACCCACTCTTTTTAACGGTGTTACATCAATTTTTTTTGCTCTGTTTAAAATATTTTGTTATACTATAAGTTTATAATAAGCTGTATGTTAAACTTTAATTTCCGGAGAGCGTGTATGGCACTGACCAGGCCAACTGAAATCCAGCAGGACGACCAGGATGTCCTGACTCAGGACCCTGCCAAAGTCATACTATTTAATGACGAAATTCATACATTTGATGAGGTTATTAACCAATTGATCAAAGCTATACGGTGCTCGACAGAAAAAGCAGAGTCGCTTGCGTGGGAAGTCCATAATAATGGTAAAGCAGTAGTCTATACCGGCGAAATGCAAGAGTGCCTCCGGGTAAACAGTGTGCTTGAGGAAATTGCACTCCATACACAAATTGAAATATAATGCTTTATGAAACCATCACGTGAAATCCGAAACGACTTTTTAAAATTCTTTGAAGAACGCGGACATCGAATTGTACCGAGTGCGCCGGTTATTCCGCACGGTGATCCGACATTGCTATTCACCAATGCAGGGATGAACCAATTTAAAGATGTATTCCTCGGCGAGGGAAAACGCGATTATACCCGCGCCGCCGATACACAAAAATGTATTCGGGTAAGTGGAAAGCACAACGATCTTGAGGAAGTCGGCCGCGATACCTATCATCATACTTTTTTTGAGATGCTGGGTAATTGGTCGTTCGGTGATTATTATAAGCGGGAAGCAATTCAATGGGCGTGGGAATTACTGACCGGGGTATGGAAACTGCCCAAAGAAAGATTATGGGCAACGGTTTTTACAACGGATGACGAAGCACATGCTCTCTGGCAGGAAGTGACAGATATCGACCCATCACATATATTACGTTTTGGTGAAAAAGAAAATTTCTGGGAAATGGGAGATACCGGTCCGTGCGGCCCGTGCTCGGAAATTCATATGGATCTCACCCCCGAAGGAAATGCTCCTGCCGACCTTGTTAATGCAGATGATCCCCGTGTAATTGAAATCTGGAATCTCGTATTCATCCAGAATAATCGTACCAATCAAGGTGACCTCGAGCCGCTGCCGGCAAAACACGTTGATACCGGTATGGGTTTCGAACGTATCTGTGCAGCGCTCAAATGTATGGAGAACGAATTTAAAATTCCTCCCTCCAACTATGATACCGATGTTTTTACGCCGCTCATTTCGACGTTACGTGATATAACAGGGAAACCCTATAAGGACGGAAATGATCAGGTAGCAATGCGAGTTATCTCCGATCACGTTCGTGCATTAACTTTTGCAATAGCCGACGGTGCGATTCCTTCGAACGAAGGCAGAGGTTATGTACTGCGTCGGATATTACGAAGAGCTGCACGTTTCGGAAGAAATCTAGAAATGCGTGATCCGTTTATTTACAGGTTGGTCGATGTACTGGTTGTAACGATGGGAGATGTGTTTCCCGAAATTAAAGAACAGCAATCACATATTGAACGGGTTATTAAAAGTGAAGAAGAGGGATTTAACGCAACACTGGACCGCGGGCTTGAGATATTTACTGAAATTATTGAAAAGATGAAAACATCCGGCGAGAATACTATTCCCGGTGATGACGTTTTCAAGTTGTATGATACATATGGATTCCCGGTTGACCTGACTGCATTGCTCGCACGTGAACGCGGATTTACCATAGACGAACAAGGATTTGAACGATTAATGACCGAACAACGTGAGCGCTCACGCGATGTTAAAAAATCAGCAGGAGATGATTCGAGACCTGCTATAACAATTGAAAGCTCAATCTTAAAACCCGAGCAGTTTACATTCACCGGTTATGGTAATTTTGAAAGCTCTGCACGGGTGATACTTGCAGATAATAACTTATTGGTTCTTGCGGAAAGTCCTTTTTACGCCGAAGCCGGCGGTCAGATCGGCGATACGGGTGAGATTCAGATAAACGGTAAAACTTACCGTGTTATCGATACACAGAAAAAAAATAATGTCAGCATTCATATACTCGACGAACCGGCAGAAATCACTCCCGGAACAGAAGTAACCGCACGCATTGATAAAAAGCGCCGCGTAGATATTCAGCGTAATCATTCGGCAACTCATATCGTTCATGAGGCTTTGCGACAGATTTTGGGAACGCACGTTCAACAGCAGGGCTCACTCGTAGCACCTGATCGCCTGCGGTTCGATTTTCCGCATTTCAGTAAAATCTCAGCGGAGGAACTTCGCGACATCGAGCAGATGGTAAACGAAAAGATCAAAGAATCGATACCTGTCGAAGACGCAATTCTTCCGTATGATGAAGCACGGAAAATACCGAACGTTAAAATGTTCTTCGGTGAAAAATACGGTGATGAAGTTCGAATAGTAATTATCGATGAAAAATTCAGCGTCGAATTCTGCGGCGGTACACACGTACCCCGCACCGACGACATCGGCCTCTTTAAAATCATTCACGAATCGAGTATCGCAAGCGGTGTACGACGGATTGAAGCCCTCACCGGAGAAGGTATCAAACGATATATTCATGAAAAGATCCAAGAAGCTGAACAAACGGAAGAAAACATCACCAAAAAGTTTGAAGAAATCAGCTCGCTTCAGGAAGAGTTGTCGAAATACACGGAAGAAAAACAGCAGCAACTTACACGGCCATCACTCGGTGCAATAGATACTTCTATCGCTGATTCTATAACGGAAGCAAACCTGCACCGGATTGAGGAACTTGTACGCGAAAGAAAATCAATCGATGATGAACTTACACAGGCGGCACGCGATCTTCGAAAGCAAATTACCAAACATAAATCCCGTTCAGCAATTCAAAATATCGACAGTTATCTGGAACAGGCAATTTCATTGAACGGCTTCAAACTGCTTACCTTGCAGCTTGAAGTAGATTCAATGGATGAGTTAAAATCATTCGGCGATTCGTTGCGGGCAAAGATCGGCAGTGGTGTCGGAGTAATCGGGACGGTCATTAATGATAAGGTACAGCTGCTCTGTGTTGTTACCGACGATCTGATACAAGAACGAAAATTACAGGCAGGTAAAATCGTGGGTGAAGTTGCTAAGTTAGTCGGCGGCGGTGGCGGTGGCCGTCCGCATCTTGCGACAGCAGGCGGTCGCGAGCCGGAAAAACTGTCGGATGCGCTGAAGGAAGTGCGGCGGATAGTGGGATCGATGTTGGAATGAAGTTAAAATCGGTTACTATTGGTTGCTTACATAGTTCGATTATGTTACTAAACCACCGAATGTTTTTGGGCAACCGCTATTAACCGTTTTTAACCGATATTAACAGCTATTAACCAATCTTTAAGAATCTTAGTAATGAACGCATACATAATTACCATCGGCGATGAGATACTCATCGGTCAGGTGATGAATACCAATGCCGCATTCATCGGTGAAAAACTCTCATACATCGGTATACCTGCCGACTATATGATGGTCGTTGGTGATGATGAAGAAAAGATACTAACCGAATTTAAACGGGCTACCGAACTTGCAGATGTCGTTATCGTAACCGGAGGTTTGGGACCTACGCATGACGATGTGACGCGTTCTGCCGTATGTAAATTTTTCGACACCAACCTGATACCGGATGGAGAAGTCCGGAAAAACATCGAACGTTTGATGCAACGACGCAACTATCCATGGACACAAGCTGCAGAGAACCAGGCGTTGGTGCCCCGTAAAGCAACACCGATCCATAATCATCACGGCACCGCGCCGGGGATGTGGTTCGAAGAAAATGGAAAACACTTCTGTGTAATGCCCGGTGTCCCGTATGAGATGAAAGCAATGATGGAGGATTTTGTAATCCCGCGATTGAGCAAACTCACACACGGGATGATTATCCGGCATCGCGTGCTAAAAACCACCGGCATACCGGAATCATTTCTCGCCCAGAAACTCGGCGATGTGGATGGACTGACCAAAGGCGCACGACTTGCATTTCTTCCGAGTCCGAAAGGTGTCCGCCTTCGTATCACAGCACAGGCACTTACTTCCGAAGAAGCCGATCAGAAACTTGATGAAGTAGAAAAACGTATCCGGGAAAAAGCTGATAAATATATTTACGCTGTCGGAGAAATTGAGCTTGAAGTGACGCTTTCCAAATTGTTAAATGAGAAACAATTAACCCTCGCCATTGCAGAATCATGCACGGGCGGACTCATCGGTGATAGGTTAACCAATATTCCGGGGAGTTCAACATTTCTGCTTGCCGATATCGTTGCATATAGCAACGACGCAAAAATTAAATACCTGAATGTTCCAGCGTCACTTATAAAAGAGCATGGTGCAGTGAGCAAGGAAGTTGCCGAAGCAATGGCACTGGGAGTTCGCAAAACTGCCGGTGCGGATATCGGCATATCGGTTACGGGTATTGCCGGTCCGTCAGGTGGCACACCTGAAAAGCCGGTCGGGTTAGTGTGGATTGTCTATGCCGACGCAAGCGAGACGGTATCACTGAAATTCAATTTCGGCGACGAGCGGATTCGTGTTAAAGAACGCGCAAGCCAGGCAGCTATGGAACTTGTGCGGCGAAAGCTGCTTAATATCAATTTAGCAGAACAGCTATCGACCGATTAATATCTCTACAATATTATGTCAGATAAGATCAGAACTTTTATTGCTGTCGACACGCCGCCTGATTTTAAAGTTCAGGCCGAACAAATACAAAACGAACTCAACGAGATCAAGGCACCGGTTCGCTGGGAAAAATCATATAAACTTCATATGACGTTAAAATTCCTCGGCGATACCGATACGGATACGATACACAAAGTCGAAAACTCACTTCTGGAGATTACGACAAAACAACGTCCCTTCTGGGTCAGATATAACGGACTCGGCTGTTTTCCAAATACAAAAAATCCCCGGATAATCTGGATCGGCTGTACGCCGCTGTCACCTGATCTGGAAAAATTACAAAACACGATTGAGGAAAATTGTGCCAAAATCGGTTTTAAAAAAGAAACAAGAGAGTTTCATCCGCACATCACCATCGGGCGGGTAAAGGTACGATCAGGAAAAGACAGGCGGATGCTCCCTGACTTGATAAAGAAAATGGAAAGCGTTACTTTTGATTCATTAGAAAATGAAGTACACTCTGTTCTGCTTATGAAAAGCGAGCTTCGTCCGGGCGGCTCTGTGTACTCAATCCTCAAACAATTTTCACTCATATCATAGATACAAAAGGAGTTATTCAATGGCAGACGAAAAGAATGCAAAATCCAAAGCTTTGTCGATCGCAATTGATCAGATCGAAAAGCAGCATGGCAAAGGATCGATCATGCGGATGGGGGAAGGTCCCATTCAAAAAATCGATTCGATTTCAACCGGTTCTATTTCACTCGATGTTGCAATAGGGATAGGCGGCATACCCCGCGGCCGGGTGATCGAAATATTCGGGCCTGAATCATCGGGAAAAACGACGGTTTGTTTGCACGTCATTGCCGAAGCACAAAAGCAAGGCGGATTAGCTGCCTTCATCGATGCCGAACACGCACTTGATATCAACTACGGAAAGAAACTCGGCGTGGATGTAAACGATCTAATTCTCTCACAACCTGAATACGGCGAACAGGCACTTGAGATCGCGGAGACACTTGTACGAAGCGGAGCGCTGGATGTAATCGTGGTCGATTCGGTTGCTGCACTCACCCCACGGGCTGAGATCGAAGGTGATATGGGAGATCCCACAATGGGTGTGCAGGCACGCCTCATGTCGCAGGCGCTTCGTAAGCTCACCTCATCGATCAGCAAATCGAAAACATCGGTGATCTTTACGAACCAGCTTCGAAGCAAGATCGGCGTCATGTTCGGAAACCCGGAAACGACAACCGGCGGTAATGCACTTAAATTCTATTGCTCACTCCGTCTCGACATACGCCGAATCGGCGCCATCAAGGACGGTCAGGATGTCATAGGTAACCGCACACGCGTTAAAGTTGTGAAGAATAAAGTTGCACCGCCATTCAAAGAGGTTGAATTCGATATCTTATATAATGAGGGAATATCCAAGATCGGTGATCTCATAGATCTTGCGGTCAATGAAGGAATCATTAAGAAAAGCGGATCGTGGTTCTCATACGGAGACGATCGTATCGGTCAAGGGCGCGATGCCGTGAAAAAATTCCTCGCAGAAGATCCGAAAACACGGCAGGAGATCGAAACAACATTGCGAAAGAAATTTGATCTGCTGCCGGCGGAACCGGAAAAAGAAGACGGCGCCAAACAAGCAAAAGCATCCGGCAAAGCGGCCGCTAAAAACTAAATAAAATAACCATGCATAATGGTTATAACACGAATAGAGCAGCAAAAGAAAAATCCACGCCGTTATTCTATCTATGTCGATGGTGAATTCGCCGTCGGTGTGGACCGGAATGTAGTTATCGACAACGGACTTCGCAAAGGCGATACGGTCGATGATCAAATGCTCAAAAAACTGCAAACCGCAGATGAACTGATACGTGCTTATCAGATCGCGCTGCGGTTTCTTTCTTATAGACCCCGAAGCGAAGTCGAGATTCGTAAACGGCTCGAGCGCGATGAACTCCTTCCTGAAACAATTGACCAAATAATCACCAAGCTTTATCAAGAACATCAGCTTGACGATAAACGCTTTGCGGAAATATACGCCGAATCCAAAATGCTCTCAAAGCCGATCGGTGTACACCGCTTACGACGTGAACTCCGCCAAAAAGGCATCAGTGATACGATCATTCGCCACGTCGAACAAAAATATTGCGACGATGAAACCGAACTCAACAACGCCCGCCTGCTGGCTGAGAAGAAACTCTCATCCGAACGGACAAAGGACCCGACGAAAAGAAAACGACACCTGGCGGATTATCTGGCAAGAAGGGGATACGGCTGGGATGTGGTCGGGGCGGTTCTTAAAGAGCACTTTGAATGATAAATAGACAAGTTAATTGTTATTGGTTAATGGTTCTTAATCTACTGCCTTATCAACTATTAACCAATAACCTTAAATCCATAATAGTAAAAAAATTTCCAGCTTCAGAGAAATTTGACATCGTTAGCAATATGAAACGAGCTTCACGATCTCCGACAAGAAATATAGCGGAAGTATACGGCAGATATCATTTCCAGGAAAACATACAATTTTGCAGGCAAGGCAGGGGTTCTCTCTTTGAACTTATCGACGATTTGATAACTGCAAAAGACGAGGGATACATTCTGGAGGAAGAATACGTTGAAGCCAGAACTAAAATTGATACTGCCTTGCGTTTACTGAATGGTTATATAAATTACCTCGAACGTGCAAAGAAACAACAATTAACCAATAACCAATAACAATTAACGGATTTGCTATGAACAAGGTCGTCTTTGACATCGAATCACTCGCCTATCCTCTCGAATCGTTCGATGAGGAGCAGCAGGAATACATTACCAAGTTTGTAAAAACCGATGAAGAGCTGGAAGATGCGAAACTTAAAATGAATCTCTCCCCGCTCACAGCTCAGCTGCTTGCGATCGGTTTATATAATCCCGATACAAAACGGGGTAAAGTATTATATCAATCGGATGTAAAGGAAAACTTTTTCTCCGAAGATAGTATGATAGAATTTATCGGGACCGATGAGAAAGGGATACTGACGGTGTTCTGGGAAGATATCAAACGCTACAATCAATTCATAACCTTCAATGGCAGGGGGTTCGATTCACCGTTCTTGATATTACGCTCGGCAATGCTCGGCGTAAAACCGAGCCGGAACCTCCTACCCTACCGGTACGATCCGAAAATCCATTGTGATCTGCTCGATCAGCTTACATTCTACGGAGCATTCAGACGCTACAGTTTGGATTTTTATTGCAAAGCGTTCAATATTAAAAGCCCGAAAAGCGATGGTATAACCGGACTCGATATGAAGCAGCTTTATGAAGAAAAACGTTTTAAGGATATCGCTCAATATTGTATCGGTGATGTGATTGCAACGGCGGAGCTTTATAAAATCTGGAACGATTATGTGAATGTTTGACCGTCCTAGCTGTCATTTCGAATCCGTTTCTTGAGCTCAAGTGAGCAATCCGGACAATTCCATTGGGTTAAGACTACGTCTTCGGTTCCTCCTGCCTGGTAGTATTTTTCAGGTTTTATCCCACTCGTCTGTTTGAAGTCATAACCCTATGTCACAGGTTTATCATTTCTTGCAATTTTCACCAAGCCGTGTTCTGTACGCAATTTCCGCGAAACTAACAATGCCAACTTAGATCAAATTTAAAAAACAGTGAATTGTCTGATAGATGACTGAAAAATTTTGCGCTATATTCATATATTAGGCAAGAGTATTTCAATAAAACTTGTTTTTTTAACTTAAATATCCTATAATTGTTACGTCTTAAGGAGGTGATATACTCAGTTGTCGGGAGAAATTTTTTCCGCTGTGTTAGTTTACAGATAAATTAACAACATTATACTGGGAGGTTCACCATGGCAATTCAAAAGATTTACACACTTCTACTGATCAATGCCCTGCTGATTTCAACTTTTTTATTTGCCACTCCATCAGCACTTGCCCAGGAAGGCCATATAGAGGGCACGGTAACCGACGAAGACGGCAATCCGATCGCCTTCGCAAATGTCTTCATTGAAGACACCTTCATCGGTGCCGCTGCAAAATCCGATGGAACATACAGAGTACGAAACATTCCCGTCGGAACTCATACGATTCGTGCAAGTGCAGTAGGATATCGTTCTTCATCACGAACTGTAACGGTAGAAGCCGATGAAACGGTACCACTTGATTTCGCTCTCTCCTCCGATGTCCTTCGGATGGATGAGGTTATCATTTCCGGTACACCCGGCGGTGCGGGTGTCAGGAAACGGGATGCAAGCTTTGCAATAACCACAATGGAGGCATCTGATATCGAGCTCTTTTCACCTCAGAGTACCGCAAATCTGCTCGAGCTCGTACCCGGTGTTTGGCCCGAAAGTTCCGGAGGTGTTGCAGGTGCAAATATTTTTGTGCGCGGCCTGCCGGCCCCCGGCGATGCACCGTTTGTAACAATGTCGATTAACGGTGCACCGATATACGGTGCGCAAACACTTTCCTTCTTTGAACAAAGTTCAATCTTTCGCGTTGATGAAACAGTGAAGTCAGGTGAAGCCCTTCGCGGAGGTCCGAGTTCGGTATTTTCAAACGCCGAATCCGGATTAACTATGAACTTTAATCTGAAAAGAGGTGATGAGGTTACACGAGGGCGATTAAAGTACACAACCTCCGATTACAATACACAACGGGTTGATGGAATCCTCAGCGGTGAGTTGGTTGATCGCTTGTATTATATGGTCGGTGGCTATGTACGCACCTCTCCCGGAATCCGCGACACGGAATTTAATGCCGAAAACGGCGGACAACTAACGGTACAGCTTACCCGCGTTTTCGATGACGGTGTTTTGAATGCGTTTGCACGGTTTACCGACGACCACGGACAATGGGTTTTACCGATGGCTCTGAATACAGGCAACGATCCCGGCACCTTTGCTCAACTCGGAAACGCAACACGATTCCGCGAACTTCAAATTAATGAGGGCGGTGATACACAAATATTTGATTTCTCCCGAGGCCGCGGCTGGAAGGGACTCGTTGGTGGTCTGAATGCAAATTTTGATATAGGTGCCGGCTGGACGATAAGGAATAACTTATCCGTCACCTCCGGTGAAGCCAATACGTTCGGTTTCGTACCCGAAGGTAATCCTGTGCAAGTATCGACATTTTTAGATGCACACGATATGGAAAGTTTAGAAACACGGGGTGGCGTCCAGCTGAGCGGTTCGGATTGGATTCAGAACTACGGTCACTGGGTTGTCTTAAAAGATCTTGAATCTATTACCAATGACCTGAGTTTGTCTACACTCTGGCAAGGTCATGATATCACCGTCGGGGTATATCAATCACGATGGTCTGCCACTGATTTCTGGACCATAGGTAACCAGATACCTGTTCACAATGTTGCGAATGGGGATCGATTGCAGATGGATATAACAAGCGAGGATGTTGCAGAAGCGGGAGGCGGAGGCCCGTGGGCATTCGGAATTCAATCTGCAGGCGATGCAAGAGTATTTGCAATTTATGCAGCGGATTCGTGGCAGCTCACACCTGCTCTTCGACTTGATTTAGGTGCCCGCTATGAATGGTTTTCTACACAGTATACAGTGGATATGGGACCCGGTTTTCCTACCGGCACGACCGATATAGCGCAATCACTGGACGGAAGAGATTGGTCAGCCACCGCCGCGATCAACTTCGATCTGACCGAGGAATTCGGCATCTTTGGCCGCGCCTCACGAAGCTTTCTCTTTCCGCATTTCGATATGATACGTGAAGGTACCTACAGCGTCGATCCCGACGATGCGAGCAGAGTAGAAGCAGATGAATTCACTCAATTCGAGATCGGCTTAAAATATGATGCCGGTTCATACAGTCTTTTTGCTACCGGTTTTCTAAATAACGTCGACGTCTTTGACGGCGATGTCGGTGCGGTCAGGGATGCTGCAATTCTCAACACCGAAACTATAGGTGTTGAACTTGATGGTGCACTCCTGTATCGCGACTTTACGCTGCGTGCTGCCGTAACGTTACAGAGCGGAGAAATTAAAGAAGCACCGCTGGCTCCGGATGTCGAAGGGAATTCAATCTGGCGACAACCTGATTGGCAGCTCCGTGTTGCACCGAGCTATAATATCAGCCTTGGTGATTTTAATGCAACAGTATACGGGGCCTTGCGAAGTGTCGGTAAACGATGGGATTCGAGAGACAATGTATTCCAACTGGATAGTTATACAAAAATCGATGCCGGCGCTGTTATCTCGGCACCGGGTGGTCTTGCATTTCATTTACACATTGATAACCTGAATGATTCCGACGGTCTGACAGAAGGCGATCCGCGTGATCCGCTGGCTGCAAACGGACGACCTATATTCGGGAGATCGCTGGAGTTTTCTATATCGTATGACTTTTAATTAGTTGAAAATATTTATAGATTTAATGTAAGGTTGTCAAATGCGGAGGCGCAGAGAATATAAAGTTTTTTCTCTGCGTACTCCGCTAACTTTGCATTCAGAAAATCTAACATAAATCATTATGAAATTTTCAGGTTTGATAGCTCTTATTGTTGTCTACAGTTTACTCCTTATAGGATGCGCCGAAGACAACGATATCACTACGATTACTTTTAACGTCGGCCGCGATCCGACTGCGGCTCATCATTCGATCATCCGGAATTTCGAGGAAAAACATCCGGACATTCGCGTACAGGTTGTCGAGTCACCGCAGGATGCATCTTTACAACATGACCTCTACGTTACTCGATTTGCAGGTAAAGATGCTTCTATTGATGTTATAGCAATTGATGTAATCTGGACTGCTGAGTTCGCGCGGGCAGGTTGGCTGCTACCGCTCAATGATCTGGTTGAAGAACTACCGATGGATGATTTTCTCCCGGGTCCTATCGAAGCATGTACCTATCAAGATTCATTATACGCATTGCCGTGGTTCACCGATGCGGGATTACTATATTATAGAACAGATTTATTAGAGGAATACGGATTTGATGAACCTAAGACCTGGGACGAGCTTACCGAAATAGTCTCTACTATCAGGCAGGATTACCCGCACCTCAGCGGTTTTTTGATCCAAGCCGAACAATACGAAGGCCTCATTACCAATGTCATGGAATTTCTGTGGAGTCACGGTGCAGATGTATGGGATGAAACAGGCAGGTGGCGTATCGCAACACCCGAGGCCGAAGAAGCGCTTCAGCTGTTAATTAATTTTATTCAGGTTGAAGGCATTATACCGCGTGGTGTGCTTACCTATCAAGAGGAAGAAAGCCGGCACGTATTTCAGGATGGGCGCGCTATCTTTCTTCGCAATTGGCCGTATGTCTGGGAACTGGCCAATAACCCTGCCACCGGCTCAAATGTTGCCGGAAAAATCGGGATAGCACCGGTACCCGGAAAGGAGCCGGATAAACAGGCAGCAACGCTGGGAGGGTGGAATCTCGGTATATCATCATTTTCTGAACACCCGGAAGAAAGCTGGAAATTGATACGCTTCTTTATGGAATATGAACAGATGAAACAATTCTCAATAGAAGGCGGGCGCCTTCCGACACGTATATCATTATATGAGGATCCAGATATACTCGAACGCAGTCCATATTTCAAAGATTTATACGAAGTATTTATCAATGCACGGCCACGGCCGGTCACTCCCCATTACAGTCAGATATCGGATATCATGCAGGTGAATATTCACCGTGCACTCCTTGGCAGGCTATCCGTTCGGGAAGCACTTGAACGGATCGATGCTGAGGTCCTTGCATTATTCGGGCGGTACGGTCAATGAATATTAATTAATTTGCCATAGCAGAATGAAATCAAGAACATATCTTCCTTATTATTTCATCGCACCGGCAGCGATCGTAATTTTCGGGATCGCACTCTATCCCATACTTCATACGTTTTTCATAAGCCTGCATCAGATAAATCTTAAGTTTCCCGATCTTGGAATGAGCTTTATCTGGTTTGAAAATTACATCCGGCTCTTTCAGGACGGACGTGCGATGGGTGCTTTGTTTAACACGATATTCTTTACCGTCTCAACCGTTGCACTTGAACTTGTATTTGGTATGATCATTGCAATTTTAATGGATCGCGCGCTGCGCTTTCGGGGTATTCTCAGAGCAACCGTGTTGATACCGTGGGCTATGCCGACAGTCGTCGCGGCAATGCTCTGGCGTTGGATGTATAACGATCAGTCCGGTATCATCAATGCAATTCTGTACGGAACGGGGATCATCCCCGAGTATATACAATTTCTTGCAGAACCGGCACTTGCCTGGACAGCAGTGATTGTTACCGAAGTGTGGAAGACAACGCCTTTCATGGCACTTCTTCTGCTTGCCGGTTTACAGGTAATTCCGCGTGAGGTGTATGAAGCAAGTGAAATCGACGGTGCATCGAAAGTACGAACGTTCTTTACTATAACATTGCCTCTGCTCAGGCCGGTGCTCCTTGTTGCGTTGTTATTCAGAACACTCGATGCATTCAGAGTATTTGATGTAATTTTTGTTATGACCGGAGGAGGACCCGGCAATGCCACCGAATCGTTATCATTATACACATATAAAACGATGTTCGGCGCGCTTGATTTCGGATACGGTTCAGCCCTGTCGGTATTAACATTTGTTTGTGTCATTATTATAAGTGTGCTCTATATAAAATTTATCGGAACAAGAGGGCAGCAATGAGATCAACACGCAAAGGAAAAATCGGCTTTGGAATTATCGTTATCGTTACGGTGGTATTAATGGTATTTCCTTTTGTGTGGCAGGTAATAACATCGGTAAAAAGTCCCGGCGAAATCTTCCAGGCACCTCCTTCTATACTTCCGGAGCAGATCTATACACAAAATTACAAGGATGTGTTTACCGCCGGAGTACCGTTTCACTGGTACCTCAGAAATAGTCTTATCATTGCAGGATTAACGACAATTGTCTGTTTGATTATCGGATCATTTGCAGCATACGTGCTGGCGCGGTTTAAGTTTAAAGGTCAGGCTCTTTTTCTCGGTATATTGCTGGCTGTTGCAATGTTTCCTCAGGTTGCTATCATCAGTCCGTTATTTTTATTCTTCCGGGATATCGGCTTATTAAATACCTATCCCGGATTAATACTCCCGTATACAACCTTTGCCCTGCCGTTAACCATATGGATATTAACAAGCTTTTTCAGAGAACTCCCGACCGATCTGGAAGATGCTGCATTGATTGACGGCTGCTCACCCTTTCAATCATTCTACCGCATCATCGTACCGCTCGCGGCACCGGGGATGGTAACGACCGCAATATTGGTCTTTATATTTGCATGGAATGAATTTCTTTTTGCATTGATTTTCAACACCGCAAATCATATGCGTACGGTAACAGTCGGTATCACTATGTTTCCAGGATTGCATGAGGTACCGTGGGGAACAATCTTTGCCGCATCGACAATTATAACACTTCCGCTTGTACTTATGGTATTGATACTACAGAAGAGAATTGTACAGGGATTAACGGCAGGCTCGGTAAAAGGATAGCGCTGCTACATTTTCCGGATATCATGTACCGCGAAACATTTTCGATTCGAACATATCGTTTCCCGTAAGTATAAAGCGATAAAAAACAAAAATCAATATCACAACTCAATCACATCGCTTCCATCGCGTTCGAGCGCGATCATAAGCAGTAAATAATCTTTCAAATGACGGGTGAGGAGGAAATTATTCCTGACATGTTCATATGCGTTCCGCGCTAATTCATCTGCCATGGTGGGATTATTTAAAATATCTATAATTCGTCGAGCGGTACCCTCTACTGTGTGCACAAGATACCCGGTAACACCGTCGATGATCTGTTTGCGGATCCCTCCGGTAGCGCCTCCTATCACCGGTTTGCGTTTCCACATCGCCTCAGTGACCGTCAACCCGAATCCCTCTTTTATCGATTTTTGTAAAACAACTGTTGATGCACGCTGTAAGGCGTTGATCTCTTTATCGCTGTACGCTGGCAGCAGAAGAATCTTAACATCCGGATCTTCCGCTCCCATCTCCTGGGCTTCCTGCAAAACAGCGGCTCCCTCAGGATCATCGGATGCCCCGCCGCCCGCAAGAACAAGCTGCACGTCATACCGTTTCTTTACTATTTTATACGCTTGAATGACACCGACAGGATCCTTTAATCTGTCGTACCGTGATATCTGGGTTATGATCGGACGATCAGGATCTAATTCATATTTTTCGATGATTTCATCGATAAAACTTTGCTCGAGGTCTCGATTTTTATCGGCAAGTGGGTCGATAGATGGTGCAATAAGAAATTGCGGAATCGGTAGTTGTTGTGAAAAATCGGGCATAGAAAAAACGGATGCATGATACTGATCTACATACTGTTGTAAAAAATACCACAATTTTTTATTCGGCTGCGACACATCGATATGGCACCGCCATGCCCATTTTCTACCGATCTCATCCTTTTTTGCGATCAATCCTGCCGGCTGAGGGTCGTGTATCATTATGACATCACCGTATAAATTCATCGATTTAAGATTATCGCGGGTGGTCTCGCGATAGATTTCAAACATATCATCGGTAATATCATTTCCACTTCCGTGTAATGCATTATGAAATGCTTTCGTTACATTAAAAAATTCCTCACTGCCCTTTATAACGTCCCACGTGGCCTTAACACCCAGTTCATTGGTCAACGGTACAAGACGGTGTAAAATCTCGGCAACACCGCCCCCGACCGGTGTTGAATTGATATGTTGAATTGCTCTATCGTTTATATGATCGGCAATACGGTACAACTCATCGATAAACTGAGTGCCGACAATGGGGCGATATGCTTCAATGGAAATGGACATTGAAAAACTTCCTCTTAATTACATTTTATATTATTTATATAAAGAAATGATACGTTCACGTAGTTCTTCAAGATTAAAAGCGTAGGGATCAAGCCTGTTTATTTTCTCCGCTATATCCCGCGCCCCCATATCGGTCAGCCATACCGCAAAGTCGCTGGTCGTCCGTTGGAGCCGCAGACGAGATTCGAATACATGAAAGTAAAGCGATAAAGGTGAGATATGACGCAGACACTCAAAAAATTCATCAATCGTTCGCGCTTCGATCCCCGTCGGAAAGACAAAATTCTTGGCTTTACAAAAATGAAATTCTTCGCCCGGGGGGGCTTTTCGCGCACGCTCACCTTTTCTTTCATTCAGATCTTGCGTAATTGTTTTTATAATAGCATTACGCAAATCGGTGATCGTGGTGTAGTCGAGCATATCGATGCCGGCAATCTTCTCGGCCAATTTATGTTCCTGAAGTGCCCCCGAAATCCAGGAGGCAAAATCGTTATAGAACCGCTGGCGGACAAAATGATGTTCGATATAGGAAGCGTGGGTATGGTAAAAGATGGATGCACCTCCCACTTTTTTCAAATGCGCCAGCATATCACGTACCGTTACGGCACGCAGACCCGTTGCCTCCACAAGTCTTCGTTCGGTAAAAAAGCGAAAAACATTATTCATAAAGCACTCGTTTTATCCAACAACCATTGTAAAAAGTAACGGACTTCGGTAGGATTATTTACATAATATATAGCTTCAGTTTTAACTTTTGAATCACGGGCAACCTTTACGGTAACTGCCGATTCGTCAAAGACTTTAAATGCATCCTCGTCGGTTACATCATCGCCGATATAGATATTCGTTGCCCGTTTCTTTGCCATATTCTTTTGCATCCACTTAACTGCTTTTCCTTTATTCCAATTAAGGTTCGGACGAATTTCTACTACCTTTTTACCCCGAGTCAGTTTAACAATACCCCGGTCAATGTACCGGGCGGTAATCTCCCCGACAAGGCGATTTAATTCCGGGACGTGAGATGCCGGGACAGACCGATAATGGACACTTGCAGTTAAAGACTTATTCTCAACCCAGGCACCGGGTACGGTAAGAAGAACTTTATTTAAGTCTTCCGAAATTTTATTTATGGTTCTAACAACCTGCGCTGCATTGGGAACAATTTCGGTCCGTTTTACACCGCTAATTTCAAGCCCGTGGTTGCCTGCATACGTGATTCCGTTTAAATTAATAACGCTTTTGATATTATCGAGCGATCGGCCGGTTATAATTGAAACAAAGACTCTATCGAATTCTCGTATCTTTTGCAGAATGCTGGTGATTTCTTGAGGCACCTTAACTTTATCGGGAGAAGAAGCAATCGGTGTGAGTGTGCCGTCAAAATCCAAAAAAAGATTGACATTTTTCCGTTTCGATAGCAGTTCCTCTACCCGTTTAAGGTCATCAAGAACATTTTTAAGTTTACGATTTCCCGGTGGCATATAAGTCTCCTTATGGAATTGTATTATAGTATTTCTTTTTCTACGGCTTTGAGGTTGTCGTTGATCCAGTCATATATATTATGTGTCTGAACATACGCCCGCATTTTCTGCATCCGACGCCTCTTCTCTGCCTCCGGCATTTCGATTCCCCTTCTTATCATATCCGCAAAATGTTCGATATCAAATGGGTTAATAATAAGCGCTCTGTCAAGCTCAGCAACTGCACCGACAAACTCGCTTAATATTAATACACCCTTTTCATCGACCTGCGATGCAATGTACTCTTTGGCTACTAAATTCATACCATCGACAATCGAACTTACAATTGCCATATCAGCAATGCGGTAATAATTGACCAGCTCATGGTGCGGTACATTGGTTGAATAATAAATGATCGGAGTCCAATCATCGGTACCAAATTCATTGTTGATTTCGTCAATTATTTTTTCGATGAGATCTTTTAACTCACTATACTCCTGAATTTTTGTGCGGGATGGAACTGCAATTTGGATAAATGTGAATCGTTCACGGTATGCCGGATATTTTTTCAGGAATAATTTTATCGCCTGAACACGTTCATAGATACCTTTACTGTAATCAAGTCGATCAACACCAATACCGACGTATTTTCCTTCCAATTTTAATTTCTTATTTATATCCGATAATTTAGATTGAATTTTATCATGCCGGGTCATATCTTCGAATTTATCATAGTCTATACTTATCGGTAACGGGATTAAACGGGTTTCATGTCCTTCATATGATATACGGTTATTTCTTCGGTCTACGATTGCATCCAGTTCCTGCTCAACGGTCTCTAAAAAATTCTGACAATAACGATTAATATGAAACGCAATCAGATCGCATCCGAGCATTCCTTTCAAAATTTCGTGCCGCTGTGGAATGACCCGGAATATCTCCCACGGCGGCCAGGGTATGTGCCAGAAGAGTGAGATAGTGAGATCACGCATTCGCTGCCGCAGCATGTATGGTAAGACGGTAAAATGATAATCCTGGATCCAAATTACGTCTTTATCATTTTTTATCTCAGGAATAATTGAATCGGCAAACTTTCGGTTCACTTCAAAATACCGCTGCCAATGCCGCATCCTGAACCGGGCTTTCTCAATGAGCATATGACTTAACGGCCAGAGCGCCTGATTAGCATATCCGTAATAGAAACCATCGACTTCTTTTTGATCAAGCCAGACCCGTTTCAATGTATAGGCAGGATCATCAGGCGGTACTTTAACCTTTCCATTTTCATCACATACCTCTTTATCGGCACTGCCGCTTCCCCAGGCAATCCACGTTCCCTGAATCGCACGCATTACCGGATCGAGGGCCGAGGTTAATCCACCGGCGGGGGTATCAACCTTAATGCCATGTTTTGTTCTTCTATGGATATATGGTTCTCGGTTTGATACAAGGATAAGGGATCTATCGGCAAATCGTTCACGGTATAATTGACTGATAGTTTCTGCATTCACGTGGGAAAACCTCTATTTATTTGAGAGAACACCTCGCAATTATTGTTCCAATCTTGTCTTCAACTCGTCTAAAATAGTGTTCAGATCAACTTCTTCTTCTTTTGCTATATCTTCGAGCGTCTTGACTCTGGCAGAAATACTGGTGAAATTGGTATCTTTGAAGTGTTTTTGTAATACCGATTCTGCCTCGGGGTGCAGGTGTAGCAATACGCTCAGCGGAGTGTCTGGTTTAATTTCAATTTTCATGTGCATCCTCCAATATTTCGCTTTGTCATATATTTCATAACATTCCCTCTTCTACAAGAAAATGAAAAAAATGAAAAAAGCAAATAAAAATGCTATATTATATTAATTTATACAAAATTTTTAATAAAAAATTAAGAAATTTTAGTGAAACACTACATTCTTGACGGGCATAATATCATGCACAAAGAGCCGGAGTGGAGATCCATTTTATCATCAAATCCGGTTCAGGCACTCAACAAACTCATACTTGTGTGTCAACGCATAACTGCTGGTAAGAATAAAAAATGCACAATATACTTTGACGGATCACCACCCGGTGATATCATCAAGGGGGGTAAAAACATTCAGGTTACATTTTCATACGACCGCGATGCAGACGCGCTGATAAAATCGCTCATTGCACGGTCGAAAAATCCCCGAAATTTAGTTATTATATCAGACGATAGTGAAATTCAACGTACTGCACGTGCATATAGCTGTGGCATACAATCCGTACAGAAATTCTTAACGGAGATCACATCAAATCGGGACACGGACGAATCCGATAAACCACCGGTTAATGATATATCAATAGAAGAGTGGTTACGATTATTTAACAAGAAAAAATGAATTGTGAAACTTTTATAAGAGTAATATGGTTTTGTTACTAGTATATCTCCTTCAATCGATGAGTACATGAATACAAAGAACATTATTATTATCGGCTCGGGTCTCGGTGGACTATCCGCTGCATTGCGTTTATCATCCCTTGGCCATAAAGTGACCGTACTTGAAAAACATAGTACAGCAGGCGGAAGACTAAATCAAATAAAGGCCGACGAATTTACATTCGACCTTGGTCCCTCCTTTATGAGCATGACATATGAGCTCAAGGAATTATTTGAGAGCTGCGGCATTGACATGCCCGTTCGATTAGTCGAGCTCAATCCTATATATCAGGTCTATTTTGAAGATCGTGAAAAACCTTTCAGAATCTGGAAAGACCTCAACAAACTTGAACAAGAGTTTGCCGGTATCGAACCCGATCTTGCGAAAAAAGCAGAGCGATATCTCAAACGTGCGGGCCAGATATTTCACGATACCGAATATCGTGTCGTAAAGAGAAATTTTAAAAATAAACTTGACTACATTTTAAAGTTAACACGCGTACCGCCAAAACATCTTCCTTTTCTTTTTAAAAATATGTGGAAGGAAGTCGAGAACAATTTTTCTTCGGAAGAAATTCGAATCATTTTCTCACTGGTTGCATTTTTTCTCGGATCAACACCTTTTCAGACACCAGCAATTTATACGATACTGAACTACACCGAGCTTAAACACGATGGCTACTGGAAAATTGAAGGTGGCATGTATCGGCTGGTTGAAGCATTGGTGAAACTTCTGGAAGAAAGAAACGTCAAAATTGTATATAATACAGAGGTGACCGGCGTAGAACATACAAACGGCACACTCAATGCCGTTGTCGATCAAAACGGTAAACAATGGAAAGCTGACCTGTTCATTGCAAATGCCGATGCGGCAAGTTTCCGCGGTACTATATTACATCGGCCAAACTATTCGGAGAAACATCTCGATGCCATGGATTGGACACTTGCACCATTTACAGTTTATCTAGGTGTCCGTGGGAAAATCGACGGTTTGATGCATCACAATTATTTTCTCGGCAGCAACTTCCGCGGTTATGCAGATACAATTTTTACATCGACGATCAGTCCGCAAAAGCCATATTATTATGTTAACGTCCCGACCAAATCCTATAGTGAATGTGCACCCGAAGGATGTGAAAATGTTTTCATCTTATGCCCCGTGCCGGATCTGCGCTTCAAGAAAGATTGGTCGGATAAAGAGCAGCTCGCAGATACAATAATCAGCGACCTGTCAAAGCGAACAGGCTTCGATATTCAAAAAAACACTCTACAACGGATTACCCTGAGTCCAGTTGAATGGGCGGATATGTTGAATCTCTATAAAGGGTCGGGACTCGGGCTTGCTCACGGTATGAACCAAGTAGGTGCATTTCGTCCACGCAATAAAGACGAAAAGCTTTCAAATTTATACTACGTTGGGGCATCAACCGTTCCCGGCACTGGATTGCCGATGGTAATTATAAGCTCCAAACTGGTATTAGAAAGAATACTAAATGATAATGGATCAGTACTCAAAAATTAGTTATAAGATCAGTAAATCCATAACGACCGAATACAGTACGTCGTTCAGTTTGGGGATCATAGCCTTTTCTCCAAAATATAAAGATGCTATATATTCGATTTACGGATTTGTACGAATTGCCGATGAGATTGTGGATACATTCCATAATCATGATAAACAACGCCTTTTCGAAAAATTCAGGTGCGATACCTCTGATGCCATTGAACAGGGATTATCCACAAATCCGGTACTCCACGCATTTCAACGTACGGTCAAAATGTATAACATCGACCGTAAATATATCGATGCCTTCCTGCACAGCATGGAATTAGATATTCATAATTCGCATTACGAACGCCCTCTGTATAATAAATACGTATACGGATCGGCCGAGGTTGTGGGGTTAATGTGCCTGAAAATATTTTGCAACGGGAATGATGCATTATTCAACGAACTCATTCAGCCTGCGCGAGCTCTTGGTTCCGCATTTCAAAAAGTTAATTTTTTACGTGATATACGGAGCGACCTGCACGACCGTGGAAGAATATACCTGCCCGAGGTTTCGGATAAAGCATGGATAAATAACGAGGCAAAAGAAAAACTTGAGGAAGAAATCGAAGAGGAGTTTGCAAAAGCGCTTCCCGGCATCCTAAAGCTTCCGCCGGGTTCCAGGCTTGGCGTATATTCGGCATATCTTTATTATTACGTATTATTTAAAAAAATCCGCAGGAAAAAAGTGGCGGAGCTTCTGGAGCAACGCGTTCGAATATCCGACTTTACAAAACTTGCCCTTTTATGCAAATCAATAATCACTATCCGGTTTCAAAGATAATTATATGAAAAAAGCAGTGCTCTCTTGTTGTATACTCCTGATGTGTCAAATCATTATTATTGCCGATGATTCTCCATCATCCTCATCACGCGAAGAGCTTGATCCATACAGATTGACATTTATCCGTCACGGTTTTTACGAATCGGTCACAAGCCATGCAAAAACTGATAGAATGATTGCATTCATTGAATCAACATTTTCCGAGGACTACATCTCCAATGAACCCATATTGCTATCGTATTACGGTGCTCTGAATGCCTTAAAAGCTAAACACGTTTTTAATCCATTTTCGAAAATATCGCACCTGCGTTCTGCACTGAATAAACTTGAGGAAGCGACAATCGATGGTGCATGTAATCTTGAAGTCAGATTTTTACGGTTCTCGGTGCTGCATAACCTCCCCTCTTTCCTCCGGAAAAGCGAGGAACTGGAAAAAGAGATATATGCAGTTTTTGAACTTCTGGTTGTAGATGAGAAATACCGGGAACTCGACAGCGAAACGGCATTCAATGTTATTGAATTCGTTCTCGACTCCAAGCGGCTCGATGAGGAACAGCACAAACAATTAGAATCACTCGCAGAACGATTACAGAAATATGAGCACGTATCTACTGATTAATGTACTTATTATTGCTATTCCCCTCTTGTTTTCATTTGAACGTAAGGTACAGTTTTTCCGGAGACTTCCTTCTATCCTGACCTCTATCGTTGTGGTCGGTATCCCATACATCATCTGGGACGTAGCAGCTACAGCCCGGGGAGATTGGGCATTCAACAGCGAATATGTCCACAATCTGCGCATCGCTGGATTACCGATTGAAGAAATCCTTTTTTTTGTGACTGTCCCGTATGCATGCATATTCATATATGAAACGCTGCGGGCATACATCCCCGACCGGTCGCTGAATTTTTCGTACTGGATTCCTGCAATACTTGCCGTTGCATGTATTATTATTTCGATCGTATATTCACATCAGGAATACACCAAAACAGTATTGTTATTTACCGGGGCATTCTTTATACTCTCAACGCTGTTCCATTTATCACTAATACGTTCAAAATTATTCTGGCTTTTTATAGTGATATCTTTCATTCCGTTTTTGATAGTCAATTACACGTTGACCTCACTCCCCGTTGTAACGTATGGCGAGGAAGCTTTTTCCGGAATTCGAATAACTACCATTCCATTTGAAGACTTTATATATTCATTTTCACTGCTTGCATTTAGCGTATTGATATACAGATTGACTCTTGACCGATGGCAACCTCACCTAAAATAGCAATTATCGGAGCAGGTCTCGGCGGACTCACTGCATCCATCTATCTCGCCCGTACGGGTGCCCGGGTTACGGTATATGAAAAGAACGATCATCCGGGTGGCAAGGCAGGAAATATACACGGGAACGGTTTCAGGTTCGACACCGGACCTTCATTACTGACTCTGCCGTTCGTCCTGCAGGATATTTTTACCTTTGCAGGAAAAAATATTGAAGATTACCTTACTATAGAAAAGCTGAACATTCTGTGCAAATATTTTTATCCTGATGGATCTATACTCAATGCTTATGCCGAAAGCGGTGCGTTTGCCGGTGAGATCGAGCGGGTTTCAGGTGATACCGCATCACAGGTACAACGCTATCTCCGGTATTGCAAAACTATTTTTGACCGGACAGCGGATCTTTTTCTGTTTAACGACTTCCGGCAACTTAAAAATATCTTTCGCAGTTCATCGTTGAAAACACTTTTAAAATTATACCAGATCGATCCATTCCGTACCATGCATCGGGCAAATGCATCTTTCTTCACCGATCCGAAGATCATTCAGCTTTTCGACAGATACGCAACCTATAACGGTTCCGATCCCTACAAGGTACCGGCTACGCTGAATATCATTCAACACGTGGAATACAACCTCGGCGGCTTTATCGTGCGGGAAGGAATATATGAGATACCCAGAACACTGATGAACATCGCACGGGAATTGGGAGTTGAATTTCAATGTAACACTGATATAACAGAAATACTTTACAAAGATAAAACTATAACCGCTATACGTTCACACGATAAAACAGTGGAATATAACGCCGTCATCTCGAACGTGGATGCCGGTTACACGTACTCCTATCTGCTTGAAGATAAAAAAGGAAAAGATGCACGTCGTTATTTTCAACAGGAACCATCATCGTCTGCACTCGTATTTTATTGGGGAATTAAGGGTACTATAAAGCAGCTTGAAACCCATAATATATTTTTTTCAAAGAACTATACATCAGAATTCGATGCAATTTTTAATCGGCACCAATGTCCCGACGATCCGACTATATATGTATACATCTCTTCACGGTTCTGTGAAGACGATGCTCCGCCGGGACACGAAAATTGGTTTGTTATGATAAACACGCCATATAATTCAGGACAGGACTGGGAAAGCGAAACCCAACGACTGCGAAAAATTATTCTGGAAAAACTGTCATCGTCATTACGAACAAATATTGAATCAAAAATAGTATTTGAGCGGACACTAACACCCGTTTCAATTGAAAAACAAACCGGCAGTCTGTATGGAAGTTTGTACGGCATTTCATCGAATTCGCGGTTTGCTGCATTTCTCCGGCAGCCGAATAGATCGAGAGATTATCGGGGACTTTACTTCTGCGGCGGAAGTGCGCATCCGGGAGGCGGCATGCCGCTGGTAATGCTATCAGGAAAATTAACAGCAGAACTTGTCACAAAAGATTTGCAATTAACCTCATGATTAAAGCGGAACATAAACGCTGGGCGCGTATACTTTTTAATACATATATACGGCGGCTGCTGCGTAAAAACTTCTCACATTTTTATCTTGTGAACAAGCCGCCGGAGGTTGATGCAGACAAAGGACTTCTAATTACACCCAACCACTTCTCGTGGTGGGACGGGTTTTTTATCGATCATGTGATGCGAAAGTACAGTAACCGTAAAATTCACATTATGATGCTCGAAGAACAATTGAAACGCTACTGGTTTTTCCGGAAGCTGGGCGCATACTCGATCAAGTTGCATGATTCGGTGAGTATTGCAGAATCTATGCATTATACACTGGAAATTTTAAAAAACCCGGGAAATTATGTCGTATTCTATCCCCAGGGCGAAATACAACCATATGACAAAAGACCAATTATCATAAAACCGGGGTTACAGCGTTTGATGCAGAACTCCTCTACCGAAATAATTATATTGCCGGCAGCGTTTAAAATACAATATGGGGAAAAACATAAGCCAGATGTTATTGCCAGGTTTGCAACCCCGTTACAGGGTAAACAGATTGGAAAGAATTTTACTATATTCAGAGATGCATTTATTCATAATATCGATAAACTCGACGAAGCCGGCAGAAACAAAGAATATATAATTGATTTATTTAGTTAAATTTATTTATCCCTATTCGCCGAGTGGGGACCTGTAATAAGCGATGCGAATTTCTATACCGGACTATTAAACTACACGAACCGCACGGCGTGCGGTGTTACAATTATTTTTTCTTATGCTCATTATACTTTTCATCATTACAATTACTATTTCACTTATAACCGCCGCCGTGAGCGGTTATAATCTTTTCAGCCGTCCGGTATTGCGGTATCTTCCCCGGAACAACTCATCATGGAAACCGCTTGTATCCGTACTAATTCCTGCACGCAATGAAGCCGAAAACATAGGACGCGCGCTATACACCATTACCCAGCAGACATATCGTAATATAGAGATCATCGTGCTTGATGATCACTCGGACGACAGAACGGCAGAGATCGTACGAAAGGTTGCCAATATCGAACCGCGGTTGCGATTGATCAAGGGAAAACCATTGCCTGATGGATGGACCGG
>PWXV01000276.1 GCA_003568415.1 Ignavibacteriales bacterium | reverse complement strand
GGTACCGGACTTGCAGAAAACATTCAGCAACTCGCTTACATTGTAACTTTAATATCTTTAAACCGATTGTTCATGTGCTGTGAGGCAAAAAGCGGAAGCGTGGCTTCCGCAATCCAAAAGAACGTGCCCGGCATCCTGCAGATGCCGGGCACGGGAGAGTTGAGATTTAGTCAAATTGTAAGGTTAACGGGTCGCGCAGGGGGAGGTGCTTTATTTCCAGATCGCCCATCTTTTCAAACGATGCATCGTATTGAGGATCGCCGGCAAGTATATCCTCTACCTTACCGACAACAAGTATAACGAGATCGTCCGGATTGAGATATTTCCCGGCTACTTCACGTACATTATCGGCAGTTACCTCGCGAACTTCATCACGATACGTAAGCCATCGTTCCGGATCGCGGCCGTTGAACTCATCGCGTGCATATAAAGAAACGATTTGACTTGCACTTGCAAACTGCCGGGGAAATGCCTCGAGCATAAAATTAATCTGTGTCGTCAGTTCTTCGTCACTTACGTTCTCTTCGCGAATCCGTTCAATCTCTTTAACGACAAGCTGTGCACCGAATGCACATGCTTCATTCCTGCTCTGAAAGTATGCCCTGAATGTTGCCGGATAATCTCTGCCGAATCCAAACGCACTGCCGGCAGAATATGCCAGTCCCTCATCCGATCGAACGCGCCCCACGATCCGTGAGGTAAATCCCGAGCCGCCGAGTATTCCATTCATCACCTGCACTGTTATGCGGTCCGGATTATCTTCAGTCAACCCGAGATGACCGATACTGACACGTCCCTGATTTACGTCTGGTTTATCGATCATATATATACCCGGTTCGGGAGTATGGTCGGGTTCGGGTACGGGTTCATTCCATTGCTCACGGGGAGTCCACCCTTCAAAAGCTCGTTCGAGATGTTCGATCATCTCATCGCGGTCAAAGTCGCCCGCAACCGCGAGCATCATGTTTCCGGGATGAACAAATTGCTCGTGAAATTCCTTCATATCATCGCGTGTAATAGCATCGAGTGTTTCGACGGTAATACCGCGGGTACTATAATGATCTTCGCCGTACATCAGATAGCGCCATTCACGGGATTCGATATCACTTGTCCGGTCATTTCTCCGGGCAAGATTCTGGCGGATACGTTCACGCTGCACGCGTATACGATCCTCATCGAAACGCGGATTTCGTAAGATATCGATAAACAGATCAAGTCCCGACTCAATCTCATAAGAAAGGACGTTTAAATTTGCATTGCCCGATCTGTTTCCGAACGAAGTACTTATATTTGCGGCAAGGAAATCTATCTCATCGTCAAGCTCATCGGGCGGACGGGTTTCGGTGCCGCCTTCCCGCATCATGGTTCCCGTCAGCGATGCAAGCCCCGTCTTTTCGACCGGTTCCCAGGCATCGCCTCCGTGTAGTAAAACCGATACATTGATGAGCGGCAGTTCTTTATCTTCGGCAATATAGACCACCATCCCGTTGCTGAGTTCAGTACGGTACTCCGATGGATGCGGCGGATCGAAAACTAATTCCGGAAACGTCAGTTTATCGGGATGGTCGACGATTTCCTGACTGATAAGGACGACAGGAATCACCAGAAAAAGTATCAGGCTGTATTTTACTATTGTTTTCATAAAACCCTTTTACCATTAATTTGTTAAAAATTTTATATTACCTGATTTCATCCAGGCGTTCTTCGATTGTTTTGATGATAAACTGAATCATCTTAATTTGCGCTTCATCATCGACCATACCTTCGGCCGAACGTACCTGTTGAAGCATCATTTCAAGTTGATTGCCGTCTTCCATGCTTCTCACCTGATTGAGTACCTGTTGAGCCTGTGCACGTACTTCAGGAGGAAGCTCGGCAATTTCCGGATCGAGCGGTTCGTCATCGTCTTTTTCGGTATAATAGATCGCGACTGTTCGTACGTCGTCGTCAAAATACGTATTAACAACACGCTTGATATCTTCCGGAGTCACTTCCTGAATTCTTTGGGGATGTTCGTTCAGGTATTCCCATGAATCCATAACCTCATAGATACCGAGCTGGAGCATCAGGAAGAAATTGCTGGTTAATCGCCGGTACGAATTGGCAATGCTCTGATTTTTAACCCGCTCGAGTTCACGCTCGCTCACCTCTTCTTCACGAAGCCGTTCGATGTGATTATAAATTTCCCGCTCAACATCTTCCGGTTGATAGTCGTCTTTCGAAACACCCCGCAATTCAAAGTAGCCGGCATACTTGCGTCCGTTCTGCATTGCATTTACTTCGGTCGCAATATCTTTATCCAGTACAAGATCGCGATACAGACGGCCGGTACGGCCACTCAGGATACCGCCGAGTACTTCAAGCGCAAACGAGTCGCGATGATTATGCGGCACCGTATGATACCTGATCCTGACCGTCGGATTTGTGGGTGCGTAGGCAACCATTCGCTTTTCAGCAACAGGGTCAAGTTCTTCGGTAATAACTGCGGGAACGGGACGGGGCGACGGCGGTAAGCGTCCCAGATACTTTTCGCTTAATTCAATGATAGTATCCGGATCGATATCACCGACAAATATGAAAGTAAGGTTATTGGCACCGTAATAAATATCATAAAACTCATCGGCCTGCTCGCGGGTTATATTTTCAACATCCGATGGCCAGCCGATGACCGGCCAGGAATAGGGGTGCGATGTATAGAACATCGATTCGAAAGTTTCATCAAATTTCCCGGTCGGAGTAGATTCAATACGCATGCGGCGCTCTTCGCGGACAACATCCCGTTCTGCATAGAATTCACGGAAGACCGGATTCATCAAGCGATCGGATTCTAACCAGAAGAAGAGCTCAATGCGGTTCGACGGTACATTGATAAAGTAAATGGTGAAATCGTTCGACGTCCCTGCATTCAATCCCGTGGCACCTGCATTTGAATATATCCTGCTTAATTCATCTTTAATAATAATCTCGCGCTGCTCCTCGATCAGGTTGTTGATTTCATCGTTGAGTTCGCGGTACCGGTCTGTCCAAGCATCGGCATCGCGCATACTTTCGATTAAGCCCCGGCGTTGTAACTCACGCAATTTCGACTCTTCCTCACGCATCAGGGCGCGCAGCGAGTCTTTCTGTTCAATTATGCGGCGGTCGGCTTTATAATCTTTCGTGCCGATTGTCCGCGTTCCTTTGAACATCATATGTTCAAACAGGTGGGCTATACCGGTGATACCCGGCCGTTCATTAACCGACCCGACATGCGCTACCCATCCCGAGGCAACGCTCGGATCACCGGGGCGCTCGACCATAAGTATACGCAGTCCGTTATCAAGCTCATGCTCGATAACATCAACTTGTTGTGCGCTTACCGGCAGTACTATGAGCAGTAAAAAAATCAGAATGTACTTTTGCATACAGAATCTCACTGTGTTAATTGATAGATGTTTATTTTGATTATACAAATTTTTATTACATCGGTTTTTTTGATAATGATGCGTAATGCTGATCGATGAGCTTTAATTCCTGTTGCAGGATTTGCATATCTCTTGCAAGCGGAATGCTGTCGCCTCCCTGTTTTTCTGTTTCCCGCATGTTTTTTCGAACCGACTCTATCCGTTGTTTGATAATCCACTTCTTGAGTGTACGTACAGCATCGATGGCAAGTTGCATATTTATCGGGAATTCCTCAAACCCGCGCAGTTCTTCCCATCGTTCGCTCACTTCATAACGTTCGGCAAGCAGCTGCACAATAACCGATGAAAATTCTGAAAAATCATCATTGTTGATAAGCGACGACGTATCAAATACTCCCGAACTTCTGTAAAGCCCGAATAATTTTTCAAACAAGCTTCTGGCCGCAGTATTTCCCAGCTCATCCGGTGTTACCTGTGAAAAAATAAACTCCATGACTTCACGGTCGGATTCCAAAAGGAGTTTGAGGATATCACGCTCTGCAGAGGAAAACGATTCTATCTGATTTGCCGGTTTATCGTTTGGTGCCGGTTCGGAGGATGTATCATCTGCTGCAACGGTCCTGCGTTGCTCATTAAACGACCGGGGTCTGCGGTGTTGCTTACGCAGTACCGAGTCGAGTTCACGATGTAACGTAGATTCATACACGTCATACCGTTCGGCAATAGCTTTTATATAGAAATTACGTTTCAACTCATCGGGTATTTTAGCCAGTGTTTCAATGATTGCACGAACCGCCTGTGTCTGGCCTTCGGGTGTGGTAAAGAGTCCCTGTTTCTGTAGTTCCGAGGCTTTAAAATTTATGAACGAAGTACTATCATCAATTAAATCAAGAAATGCTTCCTTACCCTGATTGCGAACAAACGAATCGGGGTCTTCACCTTCAGGCAATTGTGCAATTTTCACATCGAGACCTTTTTCAAGAATGAGTTCAACCCCACGCAGTGCCGCAGCAGATCCCGCCGAGTCCGCATCGTAAACAATAACAACAGCCGGTGCATATCTGCCGAGCAGGCGGATCTGCTCTTCGGTGAGTGCCGTGCCGCTTGTGGCCACAACATTTTTAATTCCCGATTGATACATCGAAATTAAATCAGTATACCCCTCGACCAGGATTGCATATTCCAGTTTGCGTATATCATCCCGGGTCATCGAAAGCCCGTATAATAACTTTCCTTTTTGATAGATCGGTGTTTCCGGAGTATTGATATATTTTGCAAGTGTATCATCATCGTAAAGTTGGCGTCCGGCGAATGCCACCACCCTGCCGGTCGTTGACAATATCGGAAATATTGCCCGTCCGCGAAACCGGTCGTACATACTTCCATCGTCCCGTTTACCGGCAAGACCGGCTTTTTCGAGTTGTTCGGCATCTAATCCATGTTCTGCTGCGTGGTTGATCAATGCCTGCCAACCACGGGGAGCATATCCCAACCCGAATTGTTTAATAGTTTCATCGGTGAAACCGCGTTTCCGGAAATATTCCAGCGCATACTCACCTTCGGATGTTTGTGTGAGCGAATTGTGGTAAAAGCGTGCTGCTATCATATTCGCGCGAAATAGCTGCTCGTGCTGGGTGCTTTCGGTGCGGTTTGATTCGGTTACGGGAAGTTCGATTCCGGCACGGTTTGCAAGGGTTTTTACAGCTTCAACAAACGATACCTTTTCTGTTTTCATCAGAAAGGTGAAAATATTCCCTCCTTCCTGACATCCGAAGCAGTAAAACATTTGTTTATCGGGAGTTACGTGAAATGAGGGGGTTTTTTCCTGGTGGAAGGGGCACAAACCGACATAACTCTTTCCGCGCCGCTTCAAACGCACATAAGCCGAAACCACATCTATAATATCACTGGCTGACCGTACTTCTTCTATTTTTTCTTCTGGTATTTTCATCTGATGAAATTAATTTACTGAAATGGTACCAGCAAAGCAATATATTTCGCTTGTAATATTTACAAGAAAAT
>PWXV01000034.1 GCA_003568415.1 Ignavibacteriales bacterium | reverse complement strand
TACCGAGCTACCGCATTCTTTGCATTCTGATGAGCAACTCCTTTTTCACGCAAGTAATCGTAATAGTCTCTCATTGGATTCTTCCCCAACAGAGCAACTTCGGTCGCTGTCCTATAAACCGATTTCAATGTTCTGCTGTAGCGGGGTGTTCGCTTCCCGTAGTTCTTCCCTCCGCTCTCTCTTTTGTACTTAACCAATCCGCAGTATACAAGATAATGCCCAACAGTCGGGAAACGATAGGCATCAACGACAATCGACACAATTCTAAAAGCCAAAAGTGTATTGATACCTGGTAAATCACAGAGGTTTCTCAGCAAGGGATTTTTCCGACGTAGTTTCCTGATCTCAGACTCATAGCTCTTTTTCATCTGTCGATACGATTCCAGACCGTTGTTGATATGTCCAAGAATAAAGACTTCTGTCTTTTCATCGATCAACTCTTCTTTCGCATATGATTTCCCAAGGCCGCGATAGAGCGCTGCTTTCTGATTAGAGAGACGAACACCGGATTTGACCAGTGTGGTATATGCTCTCTCAAGTTTTCGTAACTTATACAACTCGTCCGTCGTGTGATATACTTCCTTGACCAGACCGCCCCCGAGCAATTGACACAGTTTCCCGGCATCGATTTTATCATTTTTGGGACCATCCTCTAAGAGCCGATTTCGATGGGGATTACAGATGACAATCCGATCAACATATTCAAGCAACTCGACATACAGCCACTGCGAAGTAGTGGTCTCTTCAATAGTGAGGATGATTTTTCCTTTTAGATTCTTCAGATATCCCTGGAGATCTGCAATATCTGATGGAGCATCAATTACTATTGGATTCCTATTCTTACGGGTCATTCTTGCGATGGTCATCTTCTTTAGATGCCAATCAACTGCAATGTAATGATTGTACTTGTGTAGATCATTCTTATAGCCGTCGATAGTGAACCGCTTGCCCAATTGGGGCTTGCCTTTTGTTTGTGCGTTCTGTATACTCATTGTAGGTCTCCTTTCCTTTATGAGATGACATATTTAAAGTGAATTAGATATGTAACTATAACAATTATTCACCATAAAGGGAAGTGAGACCTTTTTTCTAATATACCGGGATCCCGTACAGCGGGAAAATGACCAAATCATAAATTTTCAAAAGACCCGGGATTCGTGCTATTTTGAACATTAGAGCATTAGAATTTAGGTAATTGTTTGGGATTTAGGAAATTAGTGCTTAGGATTTTCAATTGTTTTTTAATCATTTGAGCAAAGCGAAAATAATCATTAATGTGGTAAATCTTCTATTTTGCGTAACATCAGTTATTTAAATATTCTTGAGATGAAATTTTTCACCGAGCGGAAGAACGAAGTATGTTCATCGCACTCATTCGGAAGATGATTTTCGAACATAACTTCTTCTGTGTGATCGGGACAACGGTCAGTTGCCAGAAGCTGTGATTCAGTACAAACTACAGCGCGAATTACCCCTGAAGGCATTTCAAATTCTCTTGCTTCAAAACCAACCGATGTATCATCATAGGTGTTTCTCATAAATCGAGACCATATCGGCAATGCACTTCTGGAGCCCATCCCGTCAACGCTGCCCAGTGTTATACGCCTGTCATCAAAACCTACCCATACACCTGCAACGAGGTCGGGTGTGTACCCGATGAACCATCCATCTGCATATCCCTGTGTGGTACCCGTTTTCCCGGCAGCCGGAAAATCGATAATATCTCCGGCACTTCTTCCTGTACCATTTTTAATTACATCACGAAGCATGTCGGTCATAATATATGCCGTCTCGGGTTTGAGTGCTTGTTTCACATCGGGTTCAAAGAATACAATTATATTTCCTTCGCTATCCTCGATTCTTGAAATTGCATATGGAGTTGCATGAGTCCCGTTTGTTGCGAAAACACCATAGGCGGAAGTTAACTCGAGTGGAGAGACCTCCGAAGTCCCGAGTGAAAGAGATTCGTAGGGTTGGAGATGTGACGTAATGCCCATCCGTTGTGCATTATCGATCACCTCGGTGATGGGAGCCAACTCCATCATAGTGCGGACGGCAACAATGTTGATCGACATCGAGAGACCGTCACGTAATGATACCTCGCCGCCGGTAAGACCGTCTACGTTCGTTGGCTGCCACAATGTACCGTCGGTAGTCGTGATGGCAACAGGTTCATTTGGCAAGTGATAAGAAGGAGGGTAGCCGTTATCGATTGCGACGGTATAAACGAATGGTTTGAAAGCAGACCCGGGTTGTCGTCTGCTTTGGGTTACTCTGTTTAATCCGTGCCGGTTTTGCCGGTAGTCTGATCCTCCGACCATTGCTTTAATTTCCCCGGTTGATGGGTCTATTGCAACGAATCCGGTTTGTATCGTTTGAAGCCGGCGTTTTATGAGGTCTGTGAATTGTTCATTTGTGAGTAACGCTGAGCGCACAGATTCGCGTTCTTTATCGCTTCCGGCATTACGGAATGCAGGATGATTACGAATCTCGCGTTCAATACCTGCCTGTAAGATCCTCTGATGTTGTGGATTATTCCACGACCATCGCTGATTGAACATATGTTGCGCGGTTTTGAGATGATCTTCAACGGCACGGTTGGCGTGTCGCTGCATCCGGCTGTCGAGTGTAGTATGAATCGTTAGTCCGTCGCGATAAATATCAAAGCCATACTCAATTGAAAGATTTGCTAATTGCCTTCGAACATGCTCAACAAAGTGCGGAGCGATATTTGAGTCGGTCAATGTCGTACGATCGATTACATCAACAGTACGCGATGAAGCATTTCGTGCTACATAGGGGGATATGAAATCCATTTCACTCATAGAGTTCAAAACGATATTTCTGCGGGTCATTGCACGGTCGGGATGAACGGTAGGATCGTACATTACGGGATTTGGCAATATTCCGACCAGCAATGCCGATTCGTTTAATGTTAGTTGATCGGCTGATTTGTTGAAATACCGATTTGCTGCTGCTGCAATGCCGTATGAACTATTGCCGAAATAGGCAAGGTTGAAATATAGCTCCAGAATTTCCTCTTTAGAGTACCGTCGTTCGATCTGAAGAGCTGTAATTGCTTCGCGTATTTTTCGGGTAATGGATTGTTCGTGGTCGAGATACAGATTCCGTGCAACTTGCTGCGTGATGGTGCTTGCACCTTCACGAATACGGAAGCTTATAATATTTTTCACCGTGGCTTTAATGATGCGGTCAATGTCAATTCCCATGTGCCGGTAGAATTTCCGGTCTTCCGATGCGATAAGAGCATTAATAAGATATGACGGCAGTTCTTCAATGGATATCTGGCTCCGGTTGACAATTGAATATTGACCTAAAAGCACACCATCAGCGGAATATACCTTCGATGCATAGTCCGGTCTGGGATTGTCAAGCTGGTTTAATGAAGGGAGTTCTGATACGATATAAATTCCGTACCAGCCAAAACCGAAAAGTACTATAAAGGCAATAATTGCACGAAATTTTGTGAAGCGAACATATTTATTCCGTTTATTAGTCCGTTTTGAGGATCTATTCCTTCGTCTGGTAGGATATCTTTTATATTTCATATCAATAATTAAATTCTACTTTGTTCTCGCTGAAAAAAGTAACCACCCCTTGAGACTTCTCAAGTTGTTCCCGATATATCGGGCAAGCCTGACATTTTCAGCGAGTATTACTTAACATATGACGGTATTCCGCTGTAAATTGTTCCAAAATAATTGGTTATACACCACATGATTTAGCAAATTAATCTTACCAATTTAATGAAATAATAGGAGGAGGGCAAATTTTGAGATAATGTTACGTAATTTGCAATCCTGAATCATACTTTGGCATGATTCAGGATTGCACTGTTTCGAAATTTATTGGTGCTTTACTTTGAAATCATAAAGGCAGAAAACGGAATTGAAACCAAACCAGAAATATATTTCTGCTGAAACTACCCGGATCGCTGTGGCCGAACGCATAATTTGCACCGATGCGAATTACCTCACGGTTATTCTGTCTCCAAAAATAAAGCAGACCAAGTGTTATAGTATCTTCATCTATTGATATTCCATTGACATGCTCTTCTTTGTAGTAATCATATCGTGCCAACACTGACCAATCGGGAGTTATCCGGTATCCCGCTTGCAAGTAATATCCGTTAAAATCAAATTGCTCGGTATCATCAACGTTTCCACCGCCTAATTCCAGCATTGAATATAAACCGGGTATTCCCAGAGCATCAGTAGCTATGCGTATAGAATATGATGTGCGATCAATATCATATGGGGCAGAGCCATCTCTTATGACATTGCGTTGCTGGTTGGTTGATACGTGACCTCCGAGTATCAATCCGTCCATTGCTGTGATATCGATACGTCCTCCGAATAATCCGCCGCCAAAATCGCGTGATGAAATATTAGTGCCTGCCTGCATAAATCTACCCATACCGTTACCGATGTGAAAGCCATACCAGACCGGTCCAGCGGTTCCCATAGCCATTATACCAATATCCCGGAAAGCATCGTGTCCCATAATGCCTGATAAGCGTGATGCTATTGCAGAGCGTTCGTAAAATATCAGGTTAGATGATGAAATAAGGGCGGTACTGTACATTTGACTTGGTGGTCTGTATTGTCCGACACGAACGGTAAATTCTCTTGAGAATCTTGCGGTAACTATAAAATCCAGAAGAGTAGCCGGGCGGCTGGAAAACTCCACCCAGGCTGCAGCGCTGAATACTTCGCTAATAGTAGAGTGAGCTGTCAGACGCGCACGCCTCAATCGAAAACCCCATGTCTCATGGTCGTCACCGACCATTTCCTCTTGCTGATTTAATATCATCCATGTTTGAACATAGCCGCCTACCCGGATGTCTCCCTGGGCACTAACGTTTGAGGTAATGCATATACAAATGAAACAAGTAACAATAAGCAAGCGGATAATTCTGTCGGACATAGAATATTCCTTTCATTAATTAATTACTGTTATTTAAAATATTTGTTGATATCCATTCAGGCAGTGCAGTTAAATCAACACCCCATATAATCGGCATAGCTATGAATGAGAATAAGGTTACCATAATGATGCCGATAATATTTAACCAGATACCTGCCTTTGCCATATGCGGGATTGTTATGAAGCTGCTGCCGAAGACAACTGCATTCGGAGGTGTTGCTACCGGCAACATAAAAGCAAACGATGCTGCAATAGCAGCTGCTACCATTAATCCATACGGATGAATTGCCATCGCGATAGCCATACTGCTTAATATAGGCATAAGCATTGTTGCAGTTGCAGTATTAGAGGTTAATTCGGTAAGGAATATTGTCAGCGCCGTTACAGCAAACAGGAGAATTATAATATTCTGCCCTTCAAGAACCGTCAAACGTTGCGCTATCCATTCGGCAAGCCCGGTCTCGCTGAAACCATGAGCAACTGCCAGACCACCCCCGAATAATATAATGATTCCCCACGGAATTTTTACTGCCGTTTTCCAGTCCAGAAGGAAAATTCCCTTTTTATAATCAGAAGGGATCGCGAATAATAAAAGCGCACCGAATATTGCAATAGTTGAGTCATGGACCTCCCCCATATCGACAAATCCCCTGGTTATCCACGCAAGTGCTACGCCGGAAAAAACAAGCAATACACGAAATTCCTCTTTTGTAATTGGACCAAGTTTTTTAATTTCTTCGCGGATAAATTCCTTACCGCCGGGTAATTCTCTGATTTCAAGAGGATACGCAAATCGAATGAGGTAGATCCATGTTATACCGAGCATCAGGATGGATAAGGGAATACCGTACATCATCCACACGACAAAACTGATCTGTTGATCGAATAAACTCTCTACTACACCAACGAAGACTGTATTCGGTGGTGTGCCGATAATCGTCCCGATACCGCCGATAGAACATGCGTAAGCGATACCAAGCATCAATGCAATTGCAAAATTAAATTTATACGGACTTGGATCGACACCGGAGATTTTTTGTTCACGAATGATATCCTGAGCTTGCTTTATGACGGCAAGACCAATAGGGACCATCATCATGGCAGTAGCAGTGTTGCTGATCCACATTGAGAGAAATGCCGATGCGACCATAAAACCGAGTATTATTTTGGCAGGCCCGACGCCAACTATATTGATAATATTTAGTGCGACCCGTTTATGAAGATTCCATCGTTCCATTGTTACCGCGATTAGAAATCCTCCCATAAATAGGTAGATAATATGATTGGCATATTGATCGGTTACTGCCTGTGATGAAGCTATGTCAAAAACAGGGAAAAAAGCGATAGGTATTAGGGCGATGGCGGGGATTGGTAATGCCTCGCTGACCCACCAAGCAGCCATCAAAGCGGCAATTGCTCCGACTCGCTGCGCTTCTGTACTCATTCCTTCAGGAGTAGGGATAAAGTAAATAATAATGAACAGGATCGGACCTACAAACAGACCTATCCGAGAACGAACTCCATATTCACTCATGCGTTTTTCCTTTCTCGTTAAATGAGCAGATGCCTTTGATAATCTGATTCACTATTCTGTCGCTACCCAGTTTGGTTTATTTCGAGCGAAACCATCAATTTAAAATTACGGCAATGTAGGTTTTTTAAATTTATTAGGCAATATATAAATTAATCTAATAATATGGAATTCAGACTATGAATTCTTATTTATAGTTGGTGGTTTAGTCTAATATTCTTGAACGTCATAAAATAGCTTGTTGACGGGAACTCTATGCCGTCGCTTGTGTTTTGGTTATACACGGGAATTCCTGTGTAAAACTTCGGATGTATGATACTCATCTAAACCAAATCTGTTCTAACCAGTCAAAGGAAGTTGCAAGGAAGGAGTGTTAATGGTATGCGAATAAATATTCTTCCTTATTCGATAGTAATAGGATTGTTCGTTTTATTTATCGGGTGTGAAGTGCCGGAAACAGAGCTCGTCGATTATGAAGCAAATGATTTAACTAATTTTCATGTTGCTTTTTTAGTGGGTGAAGGATTTCATGATGGTGAAACATTTGTACCTATGGGCTATCTGACAAGCCGTGGTGCTACCGTTACCATAATCGGTGTAGAACCCGGCGAGGTTGGATCTTATAACAGTGATTTTACTGTTAACATACAAATATCGGTCGACGATGTTACGCCGGAAAATTTCGATGCGCTTATCATACCAGGCGGTGAATCGCCCGCCTGGCTTCGTGAACACGATAACGTTGTGGAATTTACCCGGACATTTTTCGAGCAGCAGGGTATCACCGCGGCTATCTGTCACGGTCCGCAGGTGCTCATTACTGCAGGTGTGATGACAGGAAAAACTGCTACCGGTTTTGAAGGTATACAAGAAGAGCTCGAAGAAGCTGGAGTAGATTACTATGATGAATCTGTCATTCGCGATGAGCATCTGATCACTTCACGTATACCGGATGACCTTTACGATTTCACTACCGCTATCGAGCAGGCACTGCTTGAAACGCGGGAGACCATCTAATATAAAAAAACAATTCATTTGTAAATATTCCTGCCGGCAAATCACATCGTTGCCGGCAGGATATTCTGAAAAGGAGAGGCGGCGTCATGCATACCAGGATTAAAAAACAGCTTGGAGAGAAATTACTGCAGGAAGCAGGTAAAATCCTTGAAAAATACTGCCACCAAACACTCGATGAAGTTATAAACGATCTGCGTATCCGATGTTTAATTGACCGCGATGCTGAAGATGCGGTAAGTCTCATTTACGGATTACATGCCAGTAAACTATTTTACCAGTTACATTCAGAAGCGGTAGTATACGTGCGGGATGCTATGGCCCGTTTTGTCAATGGGGAGATTGGTTTTTGCAAAAACTGCAATTATACAATCCCGCAGGAATGGTTGATGAGAAATCCGATGATAGAATATTGCTCGCACTGTATGGTAAAAGTAAGTGCCTCACACAGGGAGGTGAGTATACGGGGCGAGGTATATGCCTATTCCAGTCGGTGAATGACCGGTTCTTTATATCTTTATATTTTGCCCTAAGAGTGCTGGATTACGCAATCACGAAGGTACGCCCGGTTTTACGAACCAGCCCGTCCTTTTCTAAATGCTTCAAAATGTCGGTTATATTATGTTGGGTTGCAGTTAACTTCCGGCCAATTTCTTTTCTGGTCATCCCGCCATTTTGTGCAAGCAGCCGAATAATCTCACCCCGCGTCTGCCGGATAGATCCCTCAAATCGCGATTGCTTTGTATAATGTACACTGCGATCATTGAGTTTGATTTTTCGCTTTTTTAAATACACACCGTAATCCATCAGGGCATAGTACCATTGGCGGGGATTTTCTGTATCGATTGTTTGTTCAAGGAGCGGATATATATCATCATCGTGGATTTTTTTTCTGCTTTGATAAAAGTGATAAATATAAACCGTCCGGATGTTAGTCTCGATGAACAAAACTGGCTGATTAAACGCGAATGCCGCAACAGCCGAGGCGGTGGCGTGTCCCACTCCGGGAAGATTTTGTAATGCTCCAGGCGAACGGGGGAGGCGACCATTATAATTATCGATGATCAACCGGGCTGATTTTTTTAGTGCGACTGCCCGGCGATTGTATCCTAAACCCTGCCAGACGGCGATAACATCAGACAATGGTGCCTGTGCTAAAGATTTAATCGAGGGAAAAGTTTTCAAAAAGAGTCTATACTTCGGAATTACACGTTCTACCTGTGTCTGTTGCAGCATTATCTCTGAGACAAGAATATGATATGGTCTTTTCGTCTTGCGCCAGGGAAGGTCATGACGTCCACACGCATGATAGTAACGGTATATAGTTTTTTGAAATTTCTTTATTTGTTGTCGGGTCAATCGTTTGCTCATACCGGACCAATATACAAAAGGAAAACGAATGAGTCCACCAAATCCTTGATTTTACCTTATCAGACCAGTACATTAATAGATAGTAATTCACCCTAAATACTTCCCAAGAATTAAAGGTAGATTATGCCGGTAAAACAATCCTTAAAATCAAAGATACAAAGAATTCAAAAAGCAATTCGTTCCGAAGGAATTGACGGATGGTTATTGTATGATTTCCGTGGTTCGAATCCATTTGCAAAAGGCGTGATGGAAGTACCGTCACATATGCACTGCACCCGCCGGATGTTTTATTATATTCCCGGTCGAGGGAATCCGCGAAAACTTGTACACAATATTGAGAAGTATAATCTGGATCATCTTCCCGGCAATAGAAAAATATATGTTGGGTGGAGATCGCTCGAGGAGCAACTTGGTAAATTATTGAACAATGCAGAGACGATAGCTATGGAATACTCACCGCGAAATGCTATTCCTTATGTGTCGATAGTCGATGCAGGTATGGTTGAACTGGTAAAACGACAGAAGGTAAAAATAGTTAGTTCGGCAAACCTTGTGCAGCGATTTGAAGCGGTATGGTCGCCGAAGCAATTCCGTGAGAACAAAAAAGTAGCGCGGGTATGTCTCGATACCATGCATAAGGCATTTGCTTTCATCGGTCGACAGGTAAAAGCACGCCGGAAGGTTACCGAGTACGACGTCCAGCAATTTATCGAGAAAGAATTAAAAAGACACAAGTATGTTTATAGTCATCCGCCAAATTGTTCTGTGAACGCCAATGCCGCAAATCCCCATTATGAGCCCACAAAAAAGATTAACTCGCCAATCAAAAAGGGCGATTTTGTTCTGATCGATCTATGGGCGAAAAAAGATGAAAAAGACGGTGTATACTCGGATATAACCTGGACCGGTTATGTCGGCGATTCAGTTCCTGAAAAATATACGAAGATATTCAACATTGTCCGCGAAGCGAGGGATAAAGCATTTACATTTGTGGAAAATACCATGCATGAGAAAAAAACGGTTCGCGGTTGTGATGTCGATGATGTTGCAAGAAAGGTCATTGAGAATCACGGTTACGGTAAATACTTCATTCACCGGACAGGACACAGTATCGGCAGGGAGATGCACGACAACGGTGCCCATCTTGATAACCTTGAGACACGTGATCTGCGTGAGATCATTCCGGAGACATCTTTCACGATTGAGCCGGGTATTTACCTTCCCGGAAAATTCGGCATACGGAGTGAGATAGATGTGTTCGTCGATAAAAACCGGAAGGTGATGGTAACTGCCGGACCCGCGCAAACCGAAGTGCTGGCGTTACTACGTTGAATTATTACAGAATAATTTAGCGGTAAATCCGCAACCAAAATCTTAAGTAAAATAATGATATGGCAAAATGATTTTACTTATTTGTCATTATTGTCCTCTCGAATCCACGCCGGATCCGGCCTTACGGGTTTCGGGTCTGGCGTGTTTATTTCCCAAATAAATATTCCTGCTGGAGTTCCCTGATGGGTTTATCTATTCGTTATGCATCTCCTGCAGACTCATCACAGTAACCGATTTCTCGGTTTCTTTCATCAGTGCCTTTATTGCACCGATTGTTGCGAGAGCTGCCGAGAGTGTTGTTATAGCAGGGATGTTATATTGTATTGCCGCGCGGCGGATTGCTTTCTCGTCAAAGAATGATTCCTTACCGAGCGGTGTATTTAGTATTATTTGTATTTTACCGCTCTTTATCAGGTCTACAACATTAGGTCTGCCTTCGTTTACCTTGTATACGGATTCGGCTGGTACGTCATGGTTGTTTAAATATTCTGCTGTACCTTTAGTTGCAATAATAGAAAAGCCGAGCGTGAGGAATTCCCGGGCTATATCCAGTGCTTTAATTTTGTCCCGGTCGTTTACGCTGATAAAAAATTTCCCGGCAGTCGGCAGACGCATACCGGCAGCTTCCTGCGCTTTCAGAAATGCTTCGCCGAAGGTCTCACCACTTCCCATCACTTCGCCGGTGGATTTCATTTCCGGACCGAGTATCGTATCAATTCCCTGAAATTTATTAAAAGGAAATACCGGCGATTTCACATGGTAATTTTTTACCGGTAGATCGTCGGGTAACCCAAGTGATGCAAGCGATCTTCCCGCCATTACCTGAGCTGCGATCTTGGCCAGAGGAATACCGGTTGCTTTGCTGACAAACGGCACAGTTCGTGACGCACGCGGATTTACCTCAAGTACGTATACAACGCCGTCTTTTATCGCAAACTGAATATTCATCAGACCAATTACCTTGAGTTCACGGGCGATAAGCTTGGTAGTTCGCAGTATGTTCTTCAGTTGCTCTTCGGTGATCATGATAGGGGGGAGAACACAACTACTGTCGCCCGAATGTATTCCTGCTTCTTCAATATGCTGCATTATCCCGCCGATAATTACGTCTTTACCGTCGGCCACAGCATCGACATCGTATTCAAACGCATCCTCGAGGTATTTGTCAATCAATACCGGATGAGCCGATGAAATATCGATTGCATGCTCCATATATCGTTGTAGCGATTCGTCGTCATACACGATTTGCATAGCACGGCCGCCGAGCACATATGAAGGACGCACCAGTACCGGATACCCGATAGATGCCGCGACCATTCGTGCTTCTTCGAAGGAAAATGCTGTCTCGTCATCAGGGTGAATAATCGCGTGTTTATCCAAGAATGCACCGAATCGCTTCCGGTCTTCGGCAAGGTCGATCGAATCCGGCGATGTACCGATGATTGGAACACCCGCCCGATAAAGTTGAGTTGCCAATTTTAACGGTGTTTGTCCGCCAAACTGCACGATTACTCCGTCCGGCTTTTCAAGTTCGATAATGTTCATCACATCTTCGAACGTGAGCGGTTCAAAATAAAGCCGGTCGGATGTATCATAATCGGTTGAAACGGTCTCCGGGTTGCAGTTTATCATTATCGTTTCATACCCGTCGTTTTTCAACGCAAATGATGCATGGCAACAACAGTAATCGAACTCAATACCCTGTCCGATCCTGTTTGGGCCGCTCCCGAGAATGAGTATTTTCTTTTTATTACCGGGAGCAACTTCATTCTCCGTTTCATATGTCGAGTAAAAGTAGGGTGTATAGGATTCAAATTCAGCCGCACACGTATCGACATGCTTATACGTCGGAAGTATGCCATTTTCTTTACGAATCCGGCGTATCGTTAATTCATTGCTTTTCAATAGATGTGCAAGCCGGCTGTCTGAAATTCCCCACTCCTTTGCTTTCCGGATCTCGAATATAGGTATACTGTCTACGGTAAACTGATCAAGATTTTGTGAGAAATTAAACAGTTCAAAAAGATGCCGGAGAAACCATTTATCAATTGCCGTTATCTCATACAATTCATCTATCGACATACCGTTAAGTAATGCATATCGCAAATAGGCGAGACGGTTTGGTCCGGGATGCCGGAGTTCCCGATATAGATGTTCGGGAATGACGCGAAATTGAGAGAGCGATTTATCGAATTCAAGAGAGTGAAGTGCTTTCATAAACGCGTGCTTGAATGTACTGCCGAGAGCCATTACCTCTCCAACCGATTTCATCTGTGTGCCGAGAATAGCTTCCGCTCCGGGGAATTTCTCAAAATTCCACTTCGGAATTTTGACTACCACATAATCAATAGATGGCTCAAATGAAGCAGGCGTTTTCTGCGTAATATCATTCGGAATCTCATCCAGGGTATAACCCACGGCAAGTTTCGCTGCAATCTTGGCAATCGGGAATCCTGTAGCTTTTGAAGCGAGCGCCGAGCTTCTGCTGACGCGTGGATTCATTTCGATAACAATGAGCCGACCGTTTTGCGGATTGACGGCAAATTGTATGTTCGCCCCTCCGGTTTCTACACCAACTTTTCGTATAATCCTTTTTGCCGCATCACGCATAAGCTGATATTCATAATCACTCAATGTTTGCGCGGGTGCAACAGTGATCGAATCGCCGGTGTGTATTCCCATTGGATCGAAATTTTCAATTGAGCAGATAACTACAAAGTTGTCTGCCCTGTCACGCATTACCTCAAGCTCGTATTCTTTCCAGCCGATCACGGATTCCTCGATAAGCACCTCATTCATCGGGGATAGGGATAATCCCCGTTGAACAATCTCTTCGTATTCTTCTGCATTGTACGCGATTCCGCCTCCGCTGCCTCCCAATGTGAAGGAAGGGCGAATGATAGCCGGTAAACCTATATAATCGAGCAAATCACGGGCTTCATTTTCTGTATTCGCAAATCCCGAACGCGGGGTTTCCAAACCGATTTCATGCATTGCCTCCTTGAAAAGACGCCTGTCTTCTGCGATAGTAACTGCTTCGATTTGTGCACCAAGTAACGTAATGTTGTATTTTTTCAGTATACCTAATTTGTCCAACTCGATGGTTAGATTAAGCGCTGTTTGCCCACCTACTGTGGGGAGCACGGCGTCAGGCCGTTCAGATTCTATAATTCGTTCGATATATTTGGGGAGCATAGGCTCAATATACGTACGGTCTGCAATATCCGGATCGGTCATTATGCTTGCGGGATTTGAATTTACCAATACAACGCGGTAACCCTCACTTTTTAGTGCTTTACAGGCCTGAGTTCCCGAATAATCAAATTCACACGCCTGTCCGATTACAATTGGTCCGCTGCCAATAACGAGTATGGTATGAATGTCGGTGCGTTTTCCCACTATCTTTTCGTATCCTGAATTAATTTGTAAAAATCTTCGAACAGATAAGCTGAATCGTGTGGTCCCGGAGCTGCTTCCGGATGGTATTGTACACAGAATGCAGGGTGATTCCTCATACGGAATCCCTCCACCGTCTGATCATTTAAATTTACATGAGTAAGCTCGATCTCTGCTTCGTTAAGTGATTCAAAATCAACAGAAAAGCCGTGATTATGTGAAGTAATTTCAATTTTACCGGTAATAAGATTTTTTACCGGTTGGTTGCCGCCGCGGTGACCGAATTTCAATTTAAAAGTTTTCCCACCAAGAGCGAGGGCGAGGATTTGATGGCCAAGGCATATCCCGAAAATTGGTTTTTTACCGATAAGTTTTCGCGTGTTATCAATTCCATAACTGACAGCGGCCGGGTCGCCCGGCCCATTTGAAAGGAAAATGCCGTCAGGATTTAAGGCGAGTACATCTTCGGCTTGAGTATAACCCGGTACTACAGTAAGATCAAATCCTGTGGAAGTTAGGGAGCGGATAATATTCTGTTTCATGCCGAAATCATATGCTACGACATGGTAGGGAGCACGGCCGGCAGCTTTATTTGCAGGGAATTTTACCGGTCCGGTACGGCTCACCCTCTTTACAAGGTCAAGGCCGACAATTGACGGGGATTGGCGTACTTTCTGCAGTAATATTTCAGTTGAATCGGTTGAGATTGTGAGCATTCCCCGCATTGCACCCCTGGATCTGATATGGCGAACGATTGAACGTGTATCAACTCCCGATAATACCGGTACATTATAATCTATTAGAAAGTCGTTGAGGGATTGCTCAGAGCGCCAGTTACTCGGTAATTCTGAGAAATCGCGGACAATAAATCCTTCGACATGTGGACGGTCTGCTTCGGCATCAGTACCAGAGATTCCATAGTTACCGATATGGGGATAGGTCATTACTACAATTTGCCCGGCGTATGACGGATCGGTCAGGATTTCCTGATACCCGGTCATTGAAGTGTTGAAGACTACCTCGCCGATAGCATTTTTAACTGCTCCGTAAAGGTTACCCTCAAGCATTAAACCATCCTCAAGCACTAACCCTGCATTCATAGGCACTGTACTCTTGTATTAGTAAGTAATTCGGGGAATAGAAAGGGAATGTATCCGGTTGGGTTTTACATAAGGCTATTTTACAATTCCCTCTCATTTGGGAGAGTAATATATGGTAATTAATATAAATAATCTATAGTGGCGGAAAATATATTTCATATTTCAATGAAATAAGTGGGTGGAATGTTTGCATGCAACTTCCTTGAAAATCACTCCAAATTGTGCTATATTTAATATTTACCGAATTTACACAGAAGCCTGTCCCGGCATGGCAGGCTTATTTTTTGATTGGATGATTGCAGAGATGAAGCATATACGCAACTTTTGTATTATTGCGCACATAGACCACGGAAAATCGACACTTGCAGACCGTCTTCTGGAGCGTACCGGGACGATCACCGAGCGTGAGATGATGGATCAAATCCTTGACGATAACCCGCTCGAACGCGAACGGGGTATTACCATCAAAATGCATGCGATCAAAATGACCTACCGGGCAAAGGACGGAACCGATTATACGCTGAACCTGATCGATACTCCCGGGCATGTTGATTTTACATATGAAGTTTCACGATCGCTCAACGCGTGTGAAGGTGCACTGCTTGTTGTCGATGCGTCGCAGGGTGTTGAAGCACAGACAATCAGCAACTTTTATCTTGCTCTCGAAGCCAATCTTGAGATAATTCCCGTCATCAATAAAGTTGATTTACCAAACGCACAGATTGATGTGGTGCGGAGTCAGTTAAAAGAATTAATGGGTTGTACCGATGACGAAATTCTTGAAGTCAGCGCTAAGTCGAACATCGGTATAGAAGAATTACTCGAACGGGTAATTCAACGTGTTCCTCCGCCAACCGGAAGTGACGATGCACCCGCAAAAGCATTGATCTTCGATTCGGTATTTGACACATATCGCGGTGCAGTTTGCTACATCCGTGTATTTGACGGCGTGTTCAAAGAGAACGAAGAAATGATGCTGTTTCATAACGATAAAAAGTTTGAAGCTGAAGAAATCGGTTTATTGCAAAGAACAAAAAAGAAAACCGGAATCATAAAAGCAGGCGATGTTGGATATCTTATACCCGGAATTAAGGATGTACGCGAAACCAAAGTCGGCGATACCATAACCGTACTTCGGAATAAAGCAAACGAACCCCTGCCCGGTTATAAAGAAGTAAAGCCAATGGTTTTCAGCGGTGTTTATCCGGCAAATATGGAAGATTTCGAGGGATTACGTGATTCGCTGGAGAAGCTCCAGATGAACGATGCATCGCTTGTGTATGAACCGGAAACTTCGAACGCGCTGGGGTTTGGTTTCAGATGCGGGTTCCTCGGGTTGCTTCATATGGAAATTATCCAGGAGCGGCTTGATCGTGAATACGATCAGACGATCATCACGACGGTTCCGAATGTGGAGTATAAAGTTGTTCTCACCAACGGTGAAGAGCAGTTTATCGATAATCCTGCGAGTATGCCGTCGTCCGGTACGATCGATCGGGTGGAGGAACCGTTTATACGTGCTGAAATTATCACACCCACTGAATATGTCGGAAATCTGATGCAGCTTTGTATGGACAGGCGGGGAATTTATATAAATACAACGTATCTCGATCCGCAGCGGGCAAATCTTCATTTTGAGCTTCCGTTGTCGGAGATTATATTTGATTATTACGATAAACTAAAATCAGTTTCACGCGGCTACGCATCATTCGATTATGATTATCTTGATTATCGTGAATCTGATCTCATCAAGCTCGATATATTGCTCAACGGTGATCCGGTAGACGCTTTATCGTCTATCGTTCACCGTGAAAAATCATATGTATGGGGCCGAAAACTGAGCAGTAAGTTGAAAGAATTAATTCCTAAACAACAGTTTGAAGTAGTAATCCAGGCGGCTATCGGTAACAAGGTTATAGCCCGTGAAACGGTTCGACCGTTACGAAAAAATGTGACGGCAAAATGTTACGGCGGCGATATTACACGAAAACGTAAACTTCTTGAGAAGCAAAAAGAAGGTAAGCGCCGCATGAAGCAAGTTGGCCGTATAGAAGTGCCGCAGGAGGCATTTCTGGCTGTATTATCAATGGAACAATAATAATTCAGGAGACGTCCTAACTATAATGGCATCGAAGAAGAAACCTCGTGAGCGGTTGAAGAAAAAAGACAAGCAACAGAAGAGTGACCCCAGGCAAGCGGTCTTGAAATTTTTAAAAGAGGCCGGAATCATTTTCGGGATATTTATTATATTGAACAGCTTTGTATTTGCCTCGTTTGTTGTACCCACCGGTTCGATGGAAGATACGGTTCTGGCGGGCGATTTCCTCTTTGTGAACAAATTTATATATGGTGGATCAACACCGCGGCATATTTTTTACACAAATATCCGTATTCCGTATTTTACAATACCGGGGTTCAGGGATGTTCGAAAAGGGGATGTTATCGTATTTGAGTTCCCGGGACTGCGGGATGAGGTGCAGCCGGAAGAATTTCATTACTATTTAAAACGTGCTGTTGCCTTGTCGGGAGATACTGTTGAAATTCGTGACCGGGTGCTCTATGTGAATGGCGAGCAGGCACCTCGACCCCAATATATGCGGACAAGTGCCCGTTCACCGCTTCCGGATAATCAGGCTGATCCCCGTATTTTTCCAAAAGGTAAACCCTGGAATGAAGATAACTACGGGCCGTTATACGTCCCGGGTGAAGGCGATACGCTCCGCCTGTCTGAAGATAATTTTGACGGCTGGCAGGTATTTATTCAACGGGAGGGTGCGGATGCACAGATGCACGCAGACGGTGCGATCGAGATAAACGGTGAGGTAACGGATTACTACGTTGTACAACGCGATTATATGTTCGGTCTCGGTGATAATCGTAATAACAGTCTTGATAGCAGGTATTTTGGTTTAATAGCAGATGATATGCTTATCGGATCACCGATGATCGTTTATTTATCGTGGGATCCGCATATTCCATTTGTAAATATATTCAGCAAAATTGGTTCTATTCGCTGGGATAGGTTTGGCCGAATAATTCGATAGGGTATGACCGAAAATATAAACATACAGAAAAAATCATTGCTGCGCGAGTATCTTGAGGTAATTCTCATTACGATACTTGTTGCGTTCTGTATTAAAATATTTGTTGTCGATGCATACCGTATCCCGACGGGATCAATGGAAAATACGCTGATGGCAGGTGATTATATCCTCGTCAATAAATTTATATACGGCCCGAGTACACCGAGGACATTGCCGTTAACAGGCATAAATATACCGCACGTCCGTTTACCGGGATTTAAAAATCCGGACAGAGGCGATGTCATAGTTTTTCAGTTTCCCGGTGAACGTGATGAAATCGACCCGGTAGATAACCTGAATTATATTAAACGGGCAATCGGCCTGCCTGGTGATTCTGTAAAGATTCGTGATCGAAAAGTGTATGTCAACGGAGAAGCATTTCCAATGCTGTCAACTCAACGGGATGCAAGCCGTGCCTTGAAACCAAAAGGGCGGAACGACCTGCGAATCTTCCCAACAGGAGCGCCGTTTAATGAAGATAACTATGGACCGATTTACGTACCTAAGCGCGGTGATACATTAACGATTACAGATGAAAACATTAAACGTTGGGAGGTATTTCTCCAACGTGATGGTGCATCTGTCGAGGTACTCCCCGATGCATCAATAAAAATTAATGGTGAAATTACCGAACACTATGAAGTACAAAGAAATTATTATTTTACCCTCGGTGACAACAGGGATAATAGTCTCGACAGCCGCTTCTGGGGATTTGTACCGGAAGATAAAATAATCGGAAAAGCACTGATGATTTACTGGTCATGGCATAAAGAGGGGACCCCGAGCTATATGGCACGTTTTAGAAATATACGAACAGATAGAATCGGAACACTTATTCGGTGATGAATATGAGAGGTTTATACCTGCACATACCGTTCTGTGAACACAAGTGTATCTATTGTGACTTTTACTCAATAGAACAGGTTGACGGTATACATTCTTTTGCGAATAATTTACAAAAGGAAATTTCAATGGTAGCAGATGCCATTGATGATAATCAGGTGTTTACTTCAATTTTTTTCGGAGGAGGTACTCCGTCGTTATTGACTCCAATACAACTCGGAGGAATTGCCGATGCATTACATCGGGAATTCCCGGTTGCACCTGACGTTGAGTTCACTGTTGAAACAAACCCCGGTACGGCCAACATCAAAAAATTAAAGGAATACAAGTCCATCGGTGTGAACAGATTGAGTCTTGGAGTGCAATCATTTGTTCCTAATGATCTGGAGTTTTTAACCCGTATTCATACTGTCGAAGATGCTGAACAATGTTACCATAATGCCAGGATTGCTGGATTTGATAATATAAACATTGACCTGATGTTTTCATTACCTACTCATTCACGTGAGCAATGGTTTTATAATTTACGCCGTACCAGAGAACTCGGTCCGGATCATATCTCAGCATATAGTTTAACGTACGAAGAGGGAACACCGCTCCATACAATGGTAAAAAGAAATGAAGTCGTACCGATTGAAGAAGAGCTTGATGCAGAATTATATGAGCTGACAATCGATACACTCGATGCTGCCGGATATAACCAGTATGAAATATCGAACTATGCCCGCCCCGGAAAAGAATGTTTGCATAACCGTACCTATTGGGAGTATCACGAGTATATGGGATTGGGGCCATCTGCTCATTCATTCTACAATGGCAAACGGTACTGGAATATAAAGAATCTCAACGGCTATACCCGAAAAATTCAAAAAGGTGTGCTACCCATTGCGGGCGAAGAAATATTGACCAATGACCAACGGGCTGAAGAGGAGATATTTCTCGGGTTGCGGACTAATGGTGTGGACCTGAAAAAGATTAAAAAATTTTATAATTTAGATTTATTGGATCAGAAAACATCGGAAATTTCCTTATTCTCAGAGCGGGGATTTTTGATAATCGATAACGGCTTTTTACGACTTACAAAAACGGGGAAAGCCTATGCAGACTGGATTGCATCGGAATTAATGTAATAGTTTTTGACAATACAAATAATTCAATTTAAAGATATGAATCTAATAACAGAAAATAGAATCATTGCTGCCATCGTGCTGCTGATAGCATTAATTACGTTATTTACCACCGTATCCCCGTCTGTATCTTTCTGGGATCCCGGTGAGCGAATTGCAGCGTCGTATCTGGTACAGGTACCGCATCCTCCGGGTGCACCAATGTTTATTCTTATGGGACGGGTCATGTCAATGATACCGTTTGCAGAAGATATTGCTTTCCGTGTAAATGCGATTTCAGTGTTATCCGGTGCATTTACCGTGCTGCTGCTCTATCTGATGATTACGCGTGTTATAACGTATTATCGGGGAAAACCGGAAACAGTGGGTGATAAAATTATAACGTACGGCAGCGGTGTTATCGGGGCTTTATCGCTGCTATGGAGTCAGACGTTCTGGTTTAATGCCACCGAAGCCGAAACCTACGCTGCCAGCTTATTCCTCACCTCATTTGTAGTGTGGCTGGGTATATTATGGTATGAGAATGCAGATGAACCATGGAGTGAACGGTATTTATTACTCGGCGCCTATGTGATTGGAATTTCAATTGGAGTGCACTTATTAAGTGCACTGGCAATATTCCCCGTTGCCCTTATGATTTATTTCAGACGGTTTGAACCGGAGTGGGGCTCGTTTATAAAGTTTGGATTAGGTGCAGTAGCTGCGTTTTTCATAATATATCCGGGTATTGTGAAATGGTTTCCGTCAATGTTGGACGGTCATTTAACTATTGGTGGAGTGGTGGATATACAAGAGAGCGGTTTCTTAAAACTTATTCCTCCGCTTATTGTTGCTGCAGCCCTGTATGGATTATATCACTCCATTCAGAACAAAAAGAAGTTTCTGAATCTTGGGATGCTTGCTTTTCTGCTCGTAATGTTCGGGTTTACAACATACACCTCGGTATTGATTCGTGCAAACGCAAATACGCCTATGAATCAGAACCAGCCGGATACCATGAATGCGCTTGTATCGTATCTCAACCGTGAACAATATGGCGAGACGCCATTGTTCGAACGCCGGTGGAATCCCGAACCGGTGCATCAACAAAATTATATGAAGTATTCAAGTGATTTTGATTATATGCTTCGGTATCAGTTCGGGCATATGTATGTCCGCTATCTCAGCCATAATTTTATCGGTAAAGAGGGGGACTGGCAGGATGCCGGAGTCGATTGGAGAGGATTTTATGCACTACCATTCATTTTAGGATTACTGGGGGTCTGGTATCATATCAGGCGTGATTGGAAGTGGGGAATGGTGTTCCTGTCATTTTTCATTGTAACGGGACTTGCTCTTGCATTTGTATTCAATATGGCTGAACCGCAGCCACGCGAGCGTGATTATTTTTATGCGGGATCATTCTTTATTTTTGCATTTTGGATAGGGATAGGTGCGTCCGCATTGCTCGAAACCATCCGGGATTATGTCAGGGATAATAAATTACAAACAATCGGACTCGGCCTCGGTGCGGTAATTTTATTTATTGCATCTCCGATCAATCTCGTAAGTACTAACTGGAGTGAACGTGATCGTACCGGTCACTATGTTGCGTGGGACTACGGTTACAATCTTCTGCAAAGTGTGGAAGAAAATGCAATTCTGTTCACAAATGGTGATAATGATACATTTCCATTGTGGTATTTGCAGGACGTTGAGGGCATACGAACCGACGTCCGTGTGGTAAATCTCAGTTTATT
>PWXV01000262.1 GCA_003568415.1 Ignavibacteriales bacterium | reverse complement strand
GCGTTTTCTTTAACATTTGGAAAAACAGAAAGCAATGGTATCCTCAATGCACCCCGTCTATGTATCTTTTTAAAGCAACAAGGAACCAGGTGATTAACCATCTTAAACATAAAAAAGTCGAAAAAATCTCAGACTTGGTTGATATAAATACTATTAGTACAGATAGTAACAAGACCCCGGAATCAATTTTTCGTGAAATGGAATGTTCAAAAACAATACAGGGATTAATTGAACGGTTGCCGGCGAGATGTAAATTAATTTTTTTGATGAAGAAAGAAGACGGCTTTACATATAATGAAATTGCTGAAATTCTCGATATTTCGGTTAAAACAGTTGAAACACAGATGGGAAGGGCATTACGATACCTGCGCGAAAACCTCACTGAATATTCCTAAATTGATTGTTTAAGTAGTTTATCCCTCCTTTTACTTTTCTTTGTAAAAATTATCAACCTGTAAAATATTTTAATTTTTGTAAGGGTATTAATCACTTACCTTGTTATATGGTATAGAGGAACGGATACGTCGTATAGAACGGCTGATATTTAAGCCAATAATACCATTTTATCCCAATTTGTATAGAGGAGAGTCAATCATTGAGAGAAAAATTGTTGCGCTATTTTACTAATGAATCACCTCATGAGGAAAGGAAGCAGGTTGAAAAGTTACTTAAAGAGAGCGAAGAAGCAAGAAAATACATATCATACTTAGAGAGCGTATGGATGAACTCCGGAGAAAAAAAAGTAAATTGGAACGTTGATAAAGCCTGGAATCGTTTCTCCCAAACGGCAGGAATTGAGAATACCTTCCCTATCGGCAGACATACCGTAAACAAGACGGATCCATACAGACGGCAGAGAAATTACCGGTATCGTGCATCATCGGGGTATTCAACTTTTTTTAAGGTGGCTGCAATAATTGTAGTGCTGGTATTTACCCCATTATTATTAATGTGGCTTTCAGGATTTTTTAATGGGGCGATCGAACAGGAAATAGTAGAAAGAAATGTGACAACAAAAAAGGGTCAATATACCAGAATTACCTTGTCTGATGGGTCAAGAGTGATGTTAAATGCCGAAAGTTCATTAGGTTTCCCGGAGCGGTTTACGGGGGAAGTTCGTGAAATTTACCTGGAAGGTGAGGCATATTTTGAAGTGGTCAATGATGCAGACCGGATATTCCGTGTGTATGCTGAAGGTGCATTGATTGAAGTATTGGGCACATCATTTAATATCAATGCAAGGGTAACTGAATATGGTCAAGTAAACGTAGTAGTTTCCGAAGGAACAGTTACGTTAAAAGGAAAAGAAGAGAAGGCTGAGCAGGCGGTAACAATTGCAAAAGGGATGATGAGTGGCTGGAGCAAAGAAAAGGGCGCAAGTGTACCTGTTAAGGTTAACCTGCAAAGTAAGCTCGCATGGTTGCGGGGTGAATTGAATTTTGAAGGCACTCCTTTGAGAGACGTGATAATTCAGCTTGAACGGCGATATAATATTATAATCAATGTGGAAGATGAATCATTACTGTCCCGCCGCCTGACTGCCAGTTTTCATACTGAACCAATAGATGAAATAATACAAAATGTTGCATTTACGATAGATGTTACGTACCGGAAGAAAGAAGATAACTTATATTATTTAAAATAGCCGGATTGATTATCCAGCAGGAGAGATGTATATGAAATTTGTCACATCTTTAATAATGATTATCAATTTAGCATGTATACTCCTTTTATGTTTTTTACCAAATGATGCACACACTCAGACGCTGGAACTTGTCGGCAGTGATAATATTTTTAGTACCCATAATATCAATCCACATCTTGCATCATTCAGCACGTTCGATAAGTTAATATCGGTTGATTTTGTGGATGTGGAGCTTGAATATGCTATACGGTCGATAGCAAATGAGAGTGGAATATTGTTGTCGTATAGTCCGGACATTCTGCCGGTTGGGGAATTAATTACACTGCAAAAAGAATATGTAACTGTCACAGAAGCATTTCATAATCTTTTGTTGGGCTATAATGTCGGATTATTAATCCAGCCACCCAACCGTGCTATTCTAACGAGTGAGGAGAAAGTTGATCAGCAAACCGGTGAAATAACCGGGACAGTACGGGATAAATCTACAGGAGCTATTTTAGTAGGTGCCAATGTTGTTCTCCAGGGAACGACCAGGGGGAGTGCAACAAATACTGAAGGTGAATTTACAATTCGCCGTGTGCCTGCCGGTGAGTACATCGTTGTTGCATCATATCTTGGATATCAGAGAGTGGATGATATCCGCATCACAGTCAGAGGAGGTGAAATACTTAACCTGGATATAGAACTGGAATGGATGGGAGTGTTGATCGACGAGGTGACAATAACCGCCCAGGCAAGAGGACAGCTCGATGCCATTAGCCGGCAACTTGCTTCCAGAGGGATAACCAATATAGTTTCGGCCGATCGTATCCGGGAGTTACCCGATGTGACGGCGGCGGAATCAATCGGCCGATTGCCGGGTGTCTCTATCCAGCGTACCGGTGGGGAAGCAACCAAAATTACTATTCGCGGATTATCTCCGAAATACAATGTCATTAGCGTCAATGGCGTCCGGCTTCCTGCAACTGGAGCCGATGATAGGAGTGTGGATCTTTCTCTCATATCCTCCAACATGCTCGAAGGAATTGAATTGATGAAAGCAATTACCCCGGATCAGGATGCCGATGTTCTTGGCGGTACTGTGGATTTGAAGTTAAGAGAAGCTCCGGAAAGACCTCAGGTAAGTGTTTCTATGCAGGGAGGATACAATCGCCTTCAGGACTATTACGGAAACTATAATATATCCGGTAGTTTAAGCGGCAGATTCTACAGGGATCGTTTGGGGATTATTGGGAACTTCAATATTGATGAATATGATCGAAGCGCTGATAAATTTTCCGGTGATTACCGGCAAATTATGGACCCACGTACAGGTGAAACAGAGATAGTAATTAGTTCACTGAATCTGCGGGAAGAAAATCTAACCCGGGGACGAAGCGGGGCTTCAGTATTTTTAGATTATCGAATACCTTATGGCAAACTTACAGGCAACACATTCTATAGCCATCTATCCTGGGATGGAATACACAATGTGAACAGGTTTCAAATTGCCAATCTTCACCATCTTTATAATCTTGATTCCCGTGGAGGATCCACCGCAATCTTTACCGGATCCTTGGGGATAGAGCAGGATTTCGGTTGGATTCGTTACGATGCCAGTCTTGCGGGTACAGGTTCACGCACTGACCAGCCGGATCAACGAGTGTGGACATTCAGGGAACTGGGAGCAGAATTGGAAGAAGGTTTTATAGTAACTTCTGAAACGCATCCGACTGATATTATGCCGCGCCGAAACCCAAATGCAGATAGAACAATGTTGTTTGATTTACGAATGTACAATATATATCGCGAAGAAAATCAGGCAAGTACGCAGTTCAATGTTGAGATGCCATTTCATTTAAGCAGACAGATAAACGGTTTTATTAAAACAGGTGGGAAATTCAGATGGTTAGACCGGAAAAATGATGAAGAAGAGTTCGGTCGTCACGGGCTTTCCTACGGTGGTGCAGTAGACCACCTTTCACTTGTTGATGAAGCGTTTCCCGGATGGAATATTGAAGAGTTAGTCTCCACTTATGGTGGATTACCTATATCGGGGTTTTTAAGTGACTATACCCGCGGTGACTTCCTGGATGGGCAATATCCGCTCGGGTTTGTCCTGGATTTGGATATGATGAATGCTTTAATGGATTTCTTCAGCGACTTCCCCCCCGGACCGAGAGGTGTCTGGCAGCAATTCGGTACCGGATCATTCGGACGTGATTATCAAGGTGTTGAACGATACCAGGCAGGATATGTAATGGGTGATGTCAATCTTGGAAGATATCTTAAATTTATAGGAGGTATAAGATGGGAAAGAGACTACTCTGAATACGATGGTCAGAGATTCAGAGAAATGACGTCAGGTGAACATCAATTGGAACCCATGGGTTTTCAGGAAGTATCAAACACCCGGGAGAATGAGTTCTGGCTTCCCATGGTCCACATCATCGGGCAGCCAACTGATTGGTTGCAAATTCGCCTTGCGAGAACAGAAACACTCACACGCCCTGATTTTATTCAGTATGCACCTATAACAAGGGCAAATTATTATCACACGTATATTAATGCATCAAATGCATTGCTGAAACCCGCTCATTCGACAAATTACGATGCCGTCATTTCTATATATCAGAGACACCTGGGTCTGTTCAGCGTTGCCGGTTTTACCAAAGATATCGATGATCTTATTTTTATGACTGAGTACTTTTTGGTTCGGGATGAACTCACAGTTGATGGACAGGGGGTTCATCCGTTACCGGGACATAACATACCTGATGAGTGGTATGCAAGAACAATGCCCCGGGTCTTTACGTACATCAACAATCCATATCCGGCTAAATATGAAGGTTTTGAGTTAGACTGGCAGACAAACTTCTGGTATTTACCGTCGCCGTTCACCGGATTGGTATTAAATATCAATTACTCCCGCATCTGGTCGGAAATGCAAAAACAATTGTATACATTGGAGAGGCATCTTGTACGACCGCCCGTCGGATATGAATATGAATTAATTCCTTATACAAGAAAAACCCGTATGCCGGATCAGCCGGCACGAATTCTCAATACGACTATCGGTTATGATTACCGGGGATTTTCTGTTCGGGTCTCCTACTTATACCAAACCGATGTAGTTACCTTTATCGATAGAGAACCTGTTTTGGATCAGTTTTCAGGCGACTATGAGCGATGGGACCTGACGCTCCAACAGCGGGTTGGCCGTGGATTTCAGATATTTGCCCACTTCAATAATTTGAACAACAGACCCGATAGAAGCTTCAGAGGAGACACCTTTATACATCCTACGTATATTGAGTACTATGGATTTACAATGGATGTAGGAATACGATATGGTTTTTAGAAACGATTATTCATTACCTTAACTAAATGCTGCATCTACAATAACTCCAAATCCATAAGAGGAGGTTTTATCATGAACAATATGTACAAGCTTAATTACCGATTTATGGTGCTAACTCTCTTCGTGTGTGCTGTGTTCTTCACCGGACAGATAGTTGCACAGGAAAGCGACACCCTTGACGTCCCATGGTGGGATGAGGTAAACCAGGAGGTTATAGTAAATTCTCTTTTAATTACCATAGAAGATGACAGATTAGACGATACGGGTAAACCTCCGGAAGGGCGTGTATACAGGTTGGAATGGGGTGGATTCTATCCAACCACAGAGAGAATTGAAGCAGATTTTCCGCTGGTCATCGTTGGAGATTTGGACGGAGAATACAGATTCTTCGATCAACCTCCTATTCTTCAGATTTGGAGGAGAGCCGATTTAACCGTGGATGAGAAAATGATTATGG
>PWXV01000005.1 GCA_003568415.1 Ignavibacteriales bacterium | reverse complement strand
ATTTCATGGTCCTGGCAAAAGCGCAAGAGTTCCGGCTGCTGCAGGTAGGGATGAAACTCAACCTGGTTGACCATAGGTGCGATATCTGCCTGTTCAAGAAACTCGATGAGTTGATGCACATCGAAGTTGGACACGCCGATTGCGCGGGCCTTGCCCTGCCGGTATACCTCTTCAAGCACCCGCCACGCGTGTTTGTAGCCGGGCACCGGCCAGTGCAGAAACAGCAGGTCGACTACCTCAATCCCGAGTCGCTTCAGCGATGCATCTATGGCGTCGCGGGTGGCATCCGGACCGGCCGCGATGTCGTCGTTCCACACCTTGGTTGTGATGAATACCTGCTCGCGATCCACGGGATGCGAAGCGATGGCGCGCCCTACGGCTTCTTCATTGCCATAGAGGGCGGCGGTGTCGATGTGGCGGTATCCGGCGTCAAGCGCAGCGCTCACCGCCTCGGCGACTCCCTTGTCAGATCCCAGAGCGGCTGCGTCCTCCGAGCTCTTGTGGAGTTGCGTCCAGCTGCCGGCAGTCCCCAGGCCCAGCCACGGCATCTCCACTCCATTGGCAAGCGTGGTGCAGGTACTCAAACTCTCGATCTTCGGTTCAATCATCAAAACCTCTCCACATTTTGTTGTTATCTCTTTACAATTAATCGATATTGGCTGTTAATTATGACTATGCACAAGGTATAAAGGGGGTGTGGTAACGGGCGTGGAAGGAGGCGTTGGATTTTTAATTGGAATGGAGTTTCGTTGTTATCTTTTCCGATATAAGTTCATTTTGCCTGCTCATTTGAAACTCCGGCCGGATTATTCGGTTATTTCCTCCAAATTTTTAATAAATGCTTCACCCACCCATACTCTGTCGAAATCAACATTTGCCGAGCGGTGTGCGATTCGTACCGATTCGGCATCGGGCGCTTCGAAGACACAGAGACCCCGGCTTCTGTCAGCCGATACATAGGTACGCATTAATTTTATCTGATGTTGTTGGAGACAGGGCTGGAGTCGAGTGCTCATATAGTTAAATTCCTCATCGGTGAGCGGTGGTTCGAATGTGTGTTCAACGATAAGATGTTTCATGATATATCTCTTAAAAATTTTTGTAAGTATGATTTACAACAACGATATATGAGCCCGAACTCCAAGTTGCAAATGAAACGGCGCCGCCTGCTGAATTCCGTTATAATGTCTGTACACGGGGATTTGAATGAACGAATACGTCTCGATTGTAGAACTCACATTCATCTGAAATCCCGGACTCAGAAAAATCCATCTTCCACCCGTGTTCTCCCGCGGTTCATTTGTCTGTCCCACATCGGCATAATCCTGAAATCTACCGTTTATCTGAATAAGTAATCCGACTCGTTCGAGGAAGAAGTACTCGGTCCCGAGATGTACCTGTACAACGTCACCGAACCTGTAATCGTCTGCTCCTTTACCGTTATGCTGATACGTTATTGTTGCAGAGAGGGGCATCGCAGTGTAGGTTCCATCAAGCGTAGGCAGACCGAGCAATACCTGACGGTATGATAATCCGGCAATAAAATCGTATGAACCAGTTCCGGGTTGTATGGTGATCTCACCGATCGAGCCGCTTGCATTGCGTGCATCGGTAATGCCGGTTGGAAGTTTGATACCTGCCTGAATGTTAAGATACGGACCGTAGCCCATCCGGTCGGGAAGCATAAGTGAATAGGCGCCGCTCACCACGATATCACCCAGACCGTTGAAATTCCAGCTTTCCCATTGCGATCCGCTGTTATGACTCTCTCCGTTATGCAAATGACCGTTGTTGACGATGTGATGGTGTTCGCGATTGATGAACGGGAGTTCAAGTGCGAGACCCACTCTGTTTGTGATGCCTGCCTGCACGGTTAGTACCGAACGGTTATTAATGGTTTGTACTTCGTCATGGTGGTGCGGTATTGCCCCGACGAACGAGCGTTGCGACCCGACATAAATTTGTTCCTGATTGATGTATTCATACGAGTACAGAATGTTCAGCCATCCACCTTCGAGATACCGGTGATGATCGAGCGGACAGACGGCCGATCCGCAGCTACCGGATGATGGTTGCGGTGTTAGATATATAATGAAAAGCAGTAATATTGTGATTCCATTCCTTAACTTCATAGTTATTCCTCATACAAAGTGTTTCGAGTTATACATTATATTTGCGTTCATTAGCGTTGATTCGCGGTTTATAATTTACCTTTGCTGAACATCACGTATTTATTATTGGGAACAGACGTGCCCGTCACTTCCCGCAGGTAAGTGATGCAAATTATTACTGTTTATTGCTATCTTTTTAACTGAAAGTGACGGGCACGTTTTACTCCGATTATTATACGTAACAACGAATATTTACTCCGATACATCGCCGGAGTTGATATCGACGGTAATCATAAAGCCGTTGGTTCCGCTGAATTCAAATGCCTTTTCTCCCAGATGGTAGGATTGTACCTCATTTGGCATCAGTACAAAACCATCGTTGCGAGGGGCGCCCCAATACTGGAGATTGGAGAGAACCATCGGCGTTTCAGTCATCGCTGTGGGAGGATGCTGCAACCGCATCTCGCCGGCGCTGCCGTTGTCCAATAGAGCCACGGCTCTTTCATCGCTTGCCTGCCATTCGATCTGTTTGTCATCCAGAATACCGAACGAAGACCAGTTACCCGGAAACAATGGTCCCAGAGCGTTGACAATACCCTCACGCTGTGCTTCCGTCACCGACGGATCGAAGTGAACGACTGCCCAATCCAGCGTACCGTCCGCCCATCCATGCCCCAGATCACCGGCGATCCAGAACAGCGCACCATCGAGCCGTGTATCTCCGTAATGACCCTCGTTCACCTTCCAGGCCATATTGAAACGGCAGAAGTGCTCGGCTTCCCCATGCGAATGACTGTGAGCGGCCGGTTGGGTATCGAAATAGCACTGACAGAACATCGGACATGAACACGCCTCGATTGCCGTAGCATTGAGCGACCAATCTTTCGCCGGATTACCATTGTTAGAAGAACTGACGGAAACCACAGCAAGAGTTAGCAGCAGGACAAAAGTCCCCGCAAGAGTATAAATTGATTTGTTCATAATAAACCTCCCTTAGAATGATTGGATAGTGAATTGTTATAAAAGTGTATCCTTTTTATAGTGCACTCTGCACTCTTTGTGATGTTACAATTTCGGGTGTTATTGTTGTACCGTTATTAATGGAATCACGAACGGGTGAATAGGTGAAACCTCTGCCGGCAATTTCCCGTAATGTATCGGCGTCTGCGTCACCGTCGATTTCGATGCGTGCACGTAGTTCGCTAAATCCCGGCCGTACGTTTTTATCAACGGCGAATAATCCGTGAAGATCAACATCGCCTTCAATTGCTACCTCCAGTTTGCTGAGTTTGACTCCCATGAATGCGGCATTTGCATTTGTAGATGCGGCAATGCAGGAGCCGATTGCCTGAAGCATTCGTTCGCCCGGTGTAGGAGCTGAGTCGTCAGCGGTAAACTCCGTCGGCTGATCGGTATATTCGGTAAAACTCCGCTTCCCTTCGTGAAAGAGTCTTCCGTCGATTTTATAACCGCCGATCCGGGTTGCGACCCGCCCGCCGCTTTTCCAATCGCTTTTTGATGTGAATGTCATTTTACCTATATCGGGGTTCTCTTTCAATTGGTTGGCAAACTTACCAAGCACCTCTGTGTTTAGACCGTTTACGACGGGATTTTCCGTCGTTCTTGTTGTGTTGTTAGCCATGATATCCTCTTTATTATTTATGAGATGGTACTTCAAAATATATGTACAGTATCTCCTCAAAGATCAGGTATTCATATAGCCCATCTCGCTGTTGTGCGATGGAGGTGGGCTATCGATATATTGTTGATTTACATTACTTCAGGCGGTGGAAAGACGCCGAACTGCAAATCTTCACATAAATCTTCATTGGGTTCACCTTCTTCACATCCTCCATTGAAGGTTGATATCTGTTCCCTAATCATACCCGGTATTTTAGGTCCGTGGGTTCTTATTACAAAGTGAACCTCGGCTGTTAAGGGATTGTCGAGTGATCCATCTCCGAACAGCACATCATTGGCTTCATCACCCGGCTTCGCGTGGCCGGAAAAAGTAGCTTGTCCGTTTCCACCTGCCAAACCACCTCCGACAGCTCCGAAAATAGTTGCTTCAGAGGGATTATCTGCATCCGGATCATCCATAAGTGGCATGATGTCTTCGAGGCCGCATTGGTTTGGTTCTACACAATTCTCCGGTGCATCAAAAACTACCATCCATACAGAATATGTGTGGCCGGGTTCAAGCTCACGTGTTTGAATGTTCATTCTTGCACCGTTTTTGTTTCGAACGAGAGTAGCGCTTGCTCCTTCTATTTGATCAGGATCAATAGGGGGCCAGGTGTACACATTGCTGATATCGTGAACGGCGCCTTTGTTTGCAGTTGCAGAGAAGGTGGACGGAGGACCAATACGTTCCGTTTCTACTGGGTTCATTGGTTCATCACAAGCTATAAACACGATAAGCGGAATGATGACCAGACCGAGAATATGTATGCTTTTCATAAGAACCTCCCTTATATTAATGAATGATTGCATGCATGAGTTTATAGATGCATGCGTTCAGAATTAATAAACGTATGGAATTAGTTCCCTTTTTTTACCGATTGCTCGTATTCAGCATCGTAATTTTGAAGTACCTCCCGAAGCTGTTTGATTGCCTCCTCCGGAAGTTCGCCTTTTGCTCCTTCGACGACCCAGCGTGCTGCAGCGATCAACGTTGCGCACTCGTATGTATGCATGGTGATCCGCAGAACGCCGGGTTTTATTTGTTCGATATGCATGGTTATGCGTGCTGAGATAAATACTCACCGACTTGCTGCAACTCGGCGGCGAATTGATCGTAATCGGTTTGCATACCGTTCAGATATGCGCTCCAGCCGAGCGACATTTTAGCGTAATGTGCTGCCTCCTGAATTTCTTCGTCGGTGGCGCCGAATAACTTTGCCGCCTCGGTATGGAACAGCGTGCAATACCGGCACTTTGTTTCCGAGTGGAGAGCGATGCCCATAAGTTCTTTGTATTTATTCGGGATGAGCGTCTCGCCGAGCTGAAGCCGTTTGAAAACTTCCCATTCGACATCGAGATATTCATCGGGTATTCTGTCAAAGAATCCGGGAACAAGACCGATAGTCTCCTTGATCTCTTGTTCGACTTCACTGCGGTTTCGTGAAATTGCCATTTTTACCTCCCTTATAATTAGTTGATAGTGTGTGTTGATTATCACTATACCGACAGAATCCCGTTTCTGATATAACCGGGTATTCAAATTAATTGCAGTGGTAATATATAATCCGGCATAGGTGATTGCTTTGCTTAAAAGGTCAATATTTTTGTTTTACGGTTAATCATGCCATTCTCTTATTTGTTCGACTTTAAATTGGCTGACATCCACAAT
>PWXV01000077.1 GCA_003568415.1 Ignavibacteriales bacterium | reverse complement strand
TAATGTTGCATTAAGACCTACCTCAACACCGCCTGCCTGTCCTGCGAAACCCAAATGTATATGTGATGCGGTGTATACACTGGATAAATCACTGAAAGAGCCTGAAAGGGTTATCTCATCATCATTTAGTTCGACTACCAATGCACCGTGTGCTGAAGTGAAAATAGGTGGTGTTTCGTTATTTCCCGTCAGGTTTACCCGGAAAACCTGATCAGCAGCGGGAACGAGTTGCCCTCTGATCTCACCTGCAGGAAACATTTCAGTATGAATGTTTATATAATACCGGCGTTCTTCGAGTGCCTCGATCTGTTCCGAATCAAGTTCAAATGTGTTCTCCTGTGCTTCGAAGGTACCTCCCATCATATCAGCATCAAGATTTGCATCAAGCGGGAATTCAACACCGCCATCTTCACCGGCATAGCCGATGTGAATGTGTGCACCACCACCAATCTCTGTAGCAACGGGAGAAGTGAGTCCCGTAAAAGTACCGGCTATTTCAAGCGAATTTCCGTTAATTATTGCCTCGATAGATCCCGATGCTGTTGTCGGTGGTAGGTGAACCTCATTACTTCCGCTTAAATGTGCTTCGTATGTAGTTTGTCCACTTGCCTCAAAATTAGAAAATGTAAGTATTAACATAACGAATACTATAGTAATCGTAAAAGTTTTCATGGTACCCTCCCGGAATAATTTAAAATAAGGTATAATTTTATTTACTGGTACTTACAATAATGATACCAGAATTTAAATCCACAAAATTTTCTGATAAAATGTAAAATTGAAAGGGTGATAAAATTATATGTGGCAGGAATGTCACATAATTAAGTAACAGAAATTAAAAAAATGGGGAATCTGTGTCACGCGGAGTGGCAATGTTATGATCGGAATTGCTCAATATCTATGGCATAATCGGATAATTTTCTGTATATGGTTTTTCTGTCAACCTGCATCATTCGAGCAACTTTATTTATATTTCCCTGATGGGTTTTCAGTGCAGTGATAAGATATTTCATTTCCGCATCCGTCGCAATGCTTTTCATATAATCTTTAAACGGAATGTTGTTTTCGATTGCTGTTGTGATATCGGTAGGAGTATCGTTTTCAGGAGTATGACTGCTTGCGGGGATATCTACCGAAGTCAGGATATCACCGTCGGTTTTAATTATTGCACGTTTAATCATGTTTTCGAGTTCGCGGACATTACCTTTCCATGCGTAGTTCATCATCGATGATAAAACTGAGGGTGAAATTCTGTTTACCTGTCGCCCGTAATCTGCGCTGTATTTTTCAATGAAATGTTCGGTGAGCAACGGGATATCTTCAAGTCGTTCTCGCAGAGGAGGTAATGTAATAGGAAATATATTTAACCGGTAAAAAACATCTTCACGGAAGGTTCCCCCGTTTATCATTTCTTCAAGCGGTTGATTGGTTGCCGCGATGATTCGTACATCAGAAGTGATCGTTTCACTTCCACCTACCCGATCAAAGGTTTTATCCTCCAGGAAACGAAGAAGTTTTGTCTGTGCTGAATACGGGATATATCCTATTTCGTCGAGGAATAATGTTCCGCCGTCTGCCTCTTCAGCTCTTCCTTTCCGATCTTTGTCGGCACCGGTAAACGCACCTTTTACGTACCCGAATAATTCGCTTTCAAATAACTGTTCGGGGAGAGCAGAGCAATTGACGGTAATAAATTGTTCATTTCGGCGTGGACTGTTATAATGGATTGCTTTTGCGATCAACTCTTTACCGGTGCCCGTTTCGCCGCGGAGAAGTACTGTGACATCGGTATCTGCAACCTTTTTTACCAACTCAAAGATTTCCCGCATTTTTTTATTTCGGCTTTTAATGTTATGGAATGTATAAAGTTGATGAACTTCTTCCTGCAGTGTGGAGAGAGTTTGTCGATTTTGTTTATGTTCAAGTGCACGTTTTACTTTGATGCGTAGTTCATCGTTATTGCAGGGTTTCGTCAAATAATCATAAGCTCCTGCTTTCATTGCTTTTACTGCCGTCTCAATTGAACCGTAACCGGTGATCATAATGGTTGGAATGTCTGGATAGTGTTTATGTATGTAATCGAGTAGATGAAGACCGTCCATTTTCTCCATTACCAGATCCGACAAAATCAGATCATAGGTATGGTTACGGAGTTTAGCAATAGCCTCGGATCCGGAGGCGACGGATTGTACGGCATATCCTTCGTCGGCAAGAACAGCCGAGGTTGCTATGCGGAACGGTTTATCGTCGTCGACTACCAGAATTGACGCTTTATGTTTGATTCTGAATGTCATAGTGAAGATAATTACGTATGGAGCGGTAACGTTACTGTGAATGTTGCTCCGTTACCGTTCGTACTTTTCACCTCTATATTTCCGTTATGTTGTTGGATGATCCCGTAGCTTACCGATAGACCAAGTCCTACACCCTTCACTTCGCTTTTAGTTGTGAAGAAGGCATCAAAGATTTTATCCAAGTTTTCCTTCGGAATACCGATGCCGGTATCACGGAATGCAACCTGAGCTTTACCGTTACTATTTCGTGTTGATACGAATAATTCTCCGCCGTGAGGCATAGCATCCTTTGCATTTAATATTATATTAAAAAACACCTGTTTGAGTTTCTCACTCGAACAATATACCGTTAATGGTGTTTCCGAAAGATCAGGGTGACAAACAACATTGCTTTTATCAAGAGTTTCTTTTGTTGCTTTTAATGTTTGTGCGACAATCTCTGAAATATCGTTTTGGTCAAAGCTGTCATTGCTCATTGTCGTTCGGTATAAATTGAGCATTTGGCGTGTCAGGTGCGACATACGTGTTGCTTCGTCGAGTGCAACTTCGAGGAGTTCGCGGTTGTCGCTTTTTTTATTTGCTCTTTCAAGGGCTGTTTCGAGGCAGCTCTGAATATTGTGTACCGGATTATTTATTTCATGTGATAATTGTGCCGTTAGCTTGCCAGTTGCTGCAATTCGCTCACTTTTTACCAATTCTTCCTGTGTTTCACGTAATTTTTTAAATGCTTGCTCGAGTTCCTCATTTTGATCTCTTAAATCGATATTAAGATGTGCGAGTTCATCGATTTTATCTTTAAGGGAAACGCTCATCTCGTCGAACTTTTGTGCCAGGAAACCGAGTTCATCTTTTGAATTAATCTCGCTCTTGAATCCGAATTTTCCCTTACTTATCTCCTTGGTGCCTTCAACCAGTTTTTCAATCGGTTTACCGATGCTTCTTGAGATGATAGATCCCACAATTGCCGCAACACCGAGAATAAAAATCGAGATGAATAACAATCCCCGTCTGAGTGGCGAGAGTGTAGCATTAAGCTCGTTTTGTACAGACTTGATGACGATATAAACTATAGTATCGGTAAGGAAAAACGGAATACCGAGATAGAGATCGCCATCTATCTCGAAATCACGTATTTCGCGGTTATCTTCATCGATCAATAGACTTATGAGCTCGGCAGATAAGCGCGGGTCGGTACTATCGATAAGGGTACCATTCGCAATAAGTGCAATATCACTATTTGTCATCTGGCGAAGTTGTCCGGTCTCGGTGGCCGGTAATTCAAAGCCAATCGTGATTGTGCCGAGAAGTTCAGTCTCAATAGAAAGCGGAACAGTTGCAATACGATACACCCGTTCATTAACATTGATGACAGAAGTCGAGGGAATGAGATCCAGAGCACGCTCGATCACCGGATGATCAATGAGCATCTTATCGGGGTGTGCCGGATCAATGAGTTCAACAAGGGGATTTCCGTAATTATCGGTAAGAATAAATATATCGGCACCGAGTCCCTCATTGATTTCTACCATTAGCTGGTGTGCGGTTATACTGTCGGCAACTTCAGCGACCGCTTTCAGGCGTGGAGATTCTGATATAACAAGACTTCCCTTGATGCTATCCTCATTACGTAACTCATTGAATACAGAAACGGTATAGTAGTTACTCAAAAGCTCTTCGGAAAATGTTGCTTTGATACGGTTCTGCATGACCGAGGTCGCTACGAAATAGGTTATGACCACCAGGATGAAAACAATGGCTATTATCGCGAGGAGTATTTTATTTCTGAACTTCATATATATGAAGAATTAAAAACTTGCAACTAATTGTAGAGAGAACATTGAATTAGAAATTCGTTCTGTTCCATATACTATTGTTTCTTGATACACCAGTTTTGCCAGTGTATTTCTATCTAAGGCATACCCGAGACCGCCTTCGATCTGAAAAACGTTATGGTCCCACCGATATTCTGTATTATCAACACTGATATCTGAAAATAGTAACTGGTTTAACCGGGCGGCAACATACCATCGCGGCCGGAAGGTGTATTTTGTTTCGGCATAATATCCGAATACATTCAATGCCTCGTCGACATTTGGATGATCCCAGCTATTATAAACTGCCTGCGAAAAAAATTGTAGATGTCCGCGGCTATACTCGATATCGAAACTGCCGGTGTATTGTTGGTAATCCTCTGCAGATGAATCATACGGAAGATATCCATCGATATTCTGAGACAGATAGCTTCCCCAGTTAAATGCACCACCGATTGTCAAACCCAAAAAGGGTGTTACACTGATGCGGAATAATTTCCCCAGATTATCGTTCATATTTAAACCGTTCCCGTAACTACCCGTATTGCTGACCGTGCCGTTCATAATTGCTGCAAAATAATCAACGATGCCGATTGAACCAAACAACATAACTCCGGTTCCGTAAATTCCACGGTCAAGTATTGGCAGGCTTGATGGTAGTGTGCCGGAACCTCCCGAGCCACGATACTGCAACAGTTCTTGTGCATCCTGAAATATATATTCAGACATAACAACGGTATGATATTGATAGATAAGAGGGAGATCGAAAAGAAAGTTATCCGCAGGAAATCGGCGCGAATATAAATTTCCGAACGGCATATCAAATTTTCCCGCCTGTATGTTGAATCCTAACGGGGATATATCCGAAATCCTGATGGCAAGGTAATCTATATTTATTATTTGATCCTGATATGATCGGAGGTTTATGTAAGCGGTAACATTGTCGGTGATGTAAGCATCTGCCAGAACATCCAGTCGCCACAGGAATGTCGGACGGCCGGCATTGATCGTCAGTTGCGGTGTGATATCAGATGACTGTGTGAAAGCCGGAGATACCTGGCCGTATACATCGATCTGCGCCTTGAGATTCTGTACAGTTGAAAGAGCGGTGAATATCAATATAAGCAATGCAGATCGCGCCATAGGTTTTTCAGTACATAAAGTTAATGTTTGTGACTGATTCCGGATTAATTTCAATTTCCCTGCTTTCAACGAGATTCCTGCCATACCAGAAATGAATCGTGTAGTGTCCGGCAGGTACGTCCGGTATACTGTAACTCCCCGATTCATCCGGTGATGTAAAATATGGATTCTCAAGCACGAGTATAACAGCATTCATATGTGCATGTATATCGCAATAAATTCGAAC
>PWXV01000232.1 GCA_003568415.1 Ignavibacteriales bacterium | reverse complement strand
TCCACGTATCATCGCTCAGTGCGCCGATGTTGAAGATGTTAAACGTGCAATTAAATTCGGACGTGACAACAGTCTTGAAATTGCAGTTCGGGGCGGCGGGCACAGTGTCGCAGGCAGATCACTCGTTGACAATGGCATCGTTATCGATCTAAAGAAAATGAATGCAGCTTCGGTAAATCCGGAAGAACGAACAGTAACCGTTGGAGGGGGTGCCACGATGAGTCACCTCGATCGTGCGACCGAGCCATACGGACTTGCAACGACCGGCGGACGCGTATCCACAACCGGCGTCGGCGGGTACACGCTCGGCGGAGGCGACGGCTGGCTTGCACGAAAAATGGGACTCGCCTGTGACAACCTTCTCTCTGTTGATATTGTAACTGCCGATGGTGAACTTATAAAAGCCAGCGACAAAGACAATCCCGAACTATTCTGGGCGCTTCACGGCGGTGGCGGAAATTTCGGTGTGGCTACATCGTTCACCTTCCGTCTGCACGAGCTGCCCAAAGTTACTGTCGCCATCCTGCTCTGGCGGCCGGAATCGGGGACTGAGACGCTGCAGGCTTACCGGGACTTTCTTGAAACCGCGCCTGATGAAGTCGGCGGCGGTGCTGTTTATATCACCGGTCCCGAAGAGGAGTTCGTACCCGAAGCTTTGGTCGGCAAACTCACCTTCGCACTTCTACTCTTTTATGCCGGTCCGGAAGCCGAGGCACGCAACACTGCTGCTCCCCTCTTTAAACTCGGACACGAAGGTGAGATGGTTGTAGAAGTATCTAACGCTGAGGCGCAGTGCATGCTCGACGACCCGCCGGGTTACCGTAATTACTGGTCGGTCGAATACCTCGATGCCTTTCCTGACGAGGCGGTGGAGCTATTCGCCCAACGCGCCCATGACATGATCGTGCCGTCACCCTCGCAGCACGTGCTGATTCCACAGGGAGGAGCAATTACTCGCGGCCCGGCCGAGTACCCGATCCCCTGGCGCTCGGCACCATGGTGCGTGCATCCGTTCGGTCTGTGGGAAGATCCCGCCGACGATGAGCGAGGCCGAGATTGGGCGCGTGCCATCCGTACCGATCTCAAGCCGTGGGCCAGCGGTGCCGTGTACCTGAACTTCATCGGTGACGAGGGACATGATCGCGTTGTAGCAGGCTTCGGCGAGAAGAACTATGAGCAACTTGCCAGAGTCAAGGCACAATACGATCCGGATAATGTATTCCGTCTGAATGCGAACATTAAACCGGCCTAACCGACCGGCAGGGAAGATGGTTCCGGTTTCAATGGCATACCGGAAACTGCATCACCGAGTATTGGGAACCCTTATGCGCAACACGATACCGGGATATTACGAAAGAGCGAGAAGAGATGCGGGAACGTAAACTGCAACAACCAGGATTGCAACAATAAGCAACTATTACTGGATAGAATAAATATACTAAAATCCATAATCAACAAAAGACCAACAAGATGAAAACTGAAGAAAAATCTATAAAAGACCGCCAGCTTCAGGTTGCCGTCTCTGCAGACGGTACTACAATCGGTTATTATAAAAGCGGTGACGGTCCACCGCTGTTGCTGGTTCACGGGGCGCTCGGCGACCATACGAGATGGGATGTATTAAGACCGTACCTCGAGCCGCATTTTACCGTTTATGCAATGGATCGTCGTGGGCGGGGTGCGAGCGGCGACCATCCGAAATATGATGTAGCACGAGAGTTCGAAGATGTTGCCGCCGTCGTAGATGCGATTTCGCGAACTGATCAGTCAGGAGTTTATGTTGTAGGCAGTTCGGCAGGAGCGGCTTTCGCAATCGCCGCAGCAGGATTGACTCAGAATATTCGCCGCCTGGTATTATTCGAACCTCCGACAAGCTATGTACTCGATCTCGTGCCTTCGGAGATTATCGACCAGCTAAACGCTATGCTGGCAGCCGACGATCGGGAGGGTATTCTTACAACCGCATACCGGAAAATCGTGAGTTTATCCGAAGCAGAGATTGCGCAGTTGCGTTCAAACTCCGCATGGCCGAACCGAGTCGCCGCTGCACATACTGTCCCCCGTGAATTGAGTGTTCCTGCAGAACGAATGTTCGACCCTGAACAGGCGGCGACAGTCACTGTCCCCGCCCTTCTGCTTGTCGGAGGTGCCACCCCCGAGCCATTTAAAAAGAGCGCCGCAACGGTTGCATCTGCATTACCCAATGCACGCATAAGTATTCTCGAGGGACAGCACCACGGTGCTGAAATGTTTGCACCGGACGTCGTAGCCAGAGCAATTTTGCCGTTTCTAAGAGTATAGCAGTAAAGTTTATAACCTTTCAGTCGTATGGTTGTGGGTGATGTTAATACCGATATTCTGAGACAGGTTATGTAACACCGCACGTCAGTGCGGTTCGTTTAGGATGCGCCAACCAAACCCTTTCCCCACTGGACGAGCGGATTATCATGCAGTAATGGGTGCCAAAACGTAGAAATAATAAGATTTAATACATGAACGATCCAACTTTCAAATCAGCGGCGCCGGATATGGAATTCACTGGCGTGATCTTGACGAAGATATTGGTGTGGAAGGATTATTGCTCGGGAAAAGGTCGTCTGAAAGCCCGGCATCGATTGAGCGCTGGTTGAATAATCGTAAGCAACTCTAATATACCTAAGTGCTAAATCTGATATAAAAGCGTACCCCCTATATGTTGAATTTAAAGGGGATACAGTCCAATTCCGAACACCCTTTCCCCCCGCCGGCGAGCGGGGATACAAAAATTACTCAAAATATATGATAGAATAGTAAGCTTTTTTCGGCTTTAAACTATATTGACCGGAAATTTGTTTATTAATCATCGCCGGGAACTTTTTCGATCTCCCGGCGTCGTCTAATTAGTAGGGTGCTTGGTAATGAAATTGACATACGAGGAACAACGGCAATTTAAAAGCCATGTACTGCCGCTGCTTGATGATCTTCATCGGTTGGCATATTATTTATGCCACAATGAAAACGATGCGGAAGACCTGGTCGCCGAAACAGTGAAGAAGGCATGTGAGAAATTTCGCTCATTGCGGGACCTCGGGAAAATCAAACCGTGGCTCTTCCGCATTCTCAGAAACACGTTCATTAGTTTCTGTCGTGAACGGAAAAAGTATGCAACGATTGAATACGATGAAAATAACGAGAATGAAGATGAGCGTTTTTCACTTTTTACCGAAGTCTCACAGCCGTTTCTGCTCTGGTGGGGAAACCCGGAACGCGAACTGGTGAACAAATTGCTGGAAGATGACATCAAAAAGGCAATTGCCGAAGTCCCTGACGATTTCCGTTTTGTCGTGGTACTCTGTGATGTTGAAGGATTATCGTATGATGATATTTCAAAGATGCTTGATATACCGATCGGCACGGTGCGCAGCAGAATCGCCCGGGGACGTTCTATTCTACAAAAAAAACTATATGACCATGCTGTTGAAAGAGGGTTAATAAGAAAAAGAGAACATCGTCATGAAAAAATCCGGTCATAAAAATATCAGCTGTCAGGAGGCTTTAAAACGTGTTTTCGATTATATCGATAATCATATAGAAGACGTTTCGCGGGATGAATTTGAACAGCATATCGAGAAGTGCCGGCATTGCTTTGACCGGGTCGAATTCGAAAAGCTGTTGAAATCCCGTCTTCGAACTTTACAAGCCAGAAGATCAACAGACCGGCTCCGGAAACGGGTTGATGATATAATAACCAAGTTTTAGGATTACATATATGCTTGAAATCCTAATTTCTAAATCCGAAATCCTAAACAAATCCAAATTGCCAAATTTCCAATTCACCAAACTTCTTGATTTGTTGACGTTTCGAACATTGCTTCATTTGAATTTTGATATTGTTTAGGATTTAGTAAATTAGGATTTAGAATTTATTAACAACGGGAGGATTTACCATGGCAATAGTCGCACCAACTGCTGATAAAGCTGAATTTCGCGAACGCATTTTCCACGCGGTACAGGATATGTACACCGAGGTCGCATCTTTTCCGGCAAAAACATTTCACTTCCCCACAGGCAGATGGGCATGCGAATATGTCGGCTATCAACAGAAAGAACTCGAGGCTATTCCTAAATCGGCTGTCGAATCGTTTGCCGGGGTGGGCTATCCGTTCCGGGCAAATGTGATACGCCCGGGTGATCGGGTTCTGGATATCGGAGTGGGTTCCGGCACTGATGTTCTTATTGCTGCATTGAAGACCGGCTCGACAGGTAAAGTCTACGGATTGGATATTACAGATTCCATGCTCTATAAAGCAAAAGCGAATATTGATAAGTCGGGTTATACCAATATTTATGTCCTTGAAGGAAACGCGGAAACAATCTCTCTTGAAAAAGAATCAGTCGATGTTGTAACCAGTAACGGAGTATTGAATTTAGTACCCGAGAAAAAAGCGGCATTCGCCGAAATCTTCCGCGTTTTGAAGAAAGGCGGCCGAATTCAGATTTCCGATATTGCACTGAAAAACGAGATATCAGAGAAATGCCGTATGAATCCTGAGCTCTGGGCAGATTGTATCGTCGGCGCGGTTCCGGAAGATCAATATGTTATGATGCTGCGTGAAGCGGGTTTCCGGAACGTCGAGATCATCCAGCACTTCGATTATTTCGAACGAAGTCCGGACGAATCCACAAAGAGAACTGCGAAGCAATACGGCGCAATCTCAATTACACTCACTGCAACTAAAGATTAAATATATTCGTTTTGATCACTGGTTTTCCGTCATAAACGGTAGTCATATTCCTTTGTAGGAATAACACTACACATTATACCCAAATCAAGGCAGTTATATATTTCAATCATAATAAGATGTTTTGGTATGATATTATAACTGCACACTTCCCGTGGTAACAACAAATAAATACATCTATCCTACTACCTACTGTTGTAATACTACCAATATAAAATATTTCCATCATCCGGGAACTAATTCTATCTTTCTGCGTCATCTAAGTAGAGTGCTTAATAAAACAATCAGAAAAAAATCTCATCATTATTTAATCCGGGTTGTACTGTAATACGCTAACTGTAAGGGAGGATACTGAAATGAATAGTCAGAATCTATCGCTCATATGCAGTCTTGTCATCATACTTATTTTTCCTGTTCAGTTATTTATCCAGGCACCCGACAACATTGACTCGTACCGGAATATCATCGAATCATTAGAAGATTGTATACCTAAAAACAATTCAAATAAAATCAATGAGGAGGATAGTATTATGGCAACAACCGTTCTTAACCAACAAGTTGACACCGCCGATCTTGAACAGAAAGTAATATCGATGTACCGTGATGTCGCACTCGAACCGGAGAAGGAATATCACTTCGAAATGGGACGACCGCTTGCGGAGAAGCTTGGCTACGACACGAACGATCTCGATACTATTCCGGCTGCATCAATCGAATCATTTGCCGGTGTGGGCTACTTCTTCGATCTCGCCGGTATAAAAGAAGGCGATAACATACTTGACTTAGGAAG
>PWXV01000275.1 GCA_003568415.1 Ignavibacteriales bacterium | reverse complement strand
TGCGGCATCATATACAAAAGATCACGGGTTTCTTTGCTGCTATGAGAAATTTTGCACATGATCTCCAAAAAAAGGGACATGATGTATATTATCTGAAGATAACCGATAGACATAACCGGCATTCGTTTAATGACAATCTCGATGCTTTAATACAGAAATACCGGATCAAAAGTTTCGAATATCAATTACCAGATGAATACCGGCTCGATGAACAATTCAAAAAATATTGTGTCAAATTAAAAATCGATTACAATGCGGTCGATACCGAACATTTCTATACGAAGAGATATGAGATAAAAGAGTTGGCGGCAAATCAAAAACAATACCGGATGGAGACATTTTACCGGTATATGCGTAAAAAACATAATGTGCTCATGGAGAACGGTGAACCGGCAGGAGGGGAGTGGAATTACGATCGCTTGAACAGGAGTAAATATGACGGAAAAGTCCCGCTGCCGCCCGGCCCGGAAATTCAAAATGATGTTACCGAAGTTCTGAAAGATATAGTGGATTCAAATGTACCGCACTTCGGATCGATAGATGAGAAGTCGTTTCCCTGGCCGGTACATCGCCGGCAATCGTTTAGGATGCTTGAACGGTTTTTACAGCATGCGCTTCCTCATTTTGGTACCTATCAGGATGCGATGTCTGCTGAAAATGAAACATTGTTTCATTCCCGTTTGTCGTTCGCGCTAAACACAAAAATGATCTCGCCGCAAGAAGTTGTAAAAGGAGCGGTAAAAAAATGGCAACAGAATAAAAGGAAAGTAAAAATTCAGCAGGTTGAGGGATTTGTTCGTCAGATTCTTGGGTGGCGTGAATATATGCGCGGCATGTATTGGGCACATATGCCCGGTTATGAAAAGAAAAATTATTTCTCCCATAAACGAAAACTGCCTGCATATTTTTGGAATGCAGAAACGAAAATGAATTGCATGAAACACGTCATACAACAAAGCCTGGAATCTGCATATGCACATCACATACAGCGCCTTATGATTACCGGTAACTTTGCTTTGCTTGCGGGGATTGATCCGGATGAAGTCGATGCGTGGTATCTGGGTATATACATCGATGCAATAGAATGGGTTGAAATTACAAATACACGCGGTATGAGTCAGTATGCGGATGGCGGTATTATAGCCAGTAAACCGTATGTTTCCTCAGCTAATTATATCGATAAGATGAGCGATTACTGTAATGGTTGCTTTTATGATAAGAACAAAAAAACAGGTGAGCAAGCGTGCCCTTGTAACAGTCTCTATTGGCACTTTCTTGAACGTAACCGGAAACATCTGGGAAACAATCCGCGAATGGCACTGATGTATAAGGCCCTTGGTCGCTTAAAAGATAAAAGATTAATTCTAAAACAAGCAAAGAATTATCTTGATAAATTAGATGAATTGTGAGCGCCAGGGAAAAACGAAAGATTATATATTGGAAACGGCACTGTCTAAATTGAAATACTGGATTATTGTCGTCTAAGCGATAAGAAGTAATTTCTCACAACATACACACATCAATACCGGTAAAAACTACCCTCTCAGTAATTTTGTAACCTTAATTCAGACATACATATCCCTTTATCTTAATATTTCTGCGAAATTGGTATATTTTTCAAACCTTTCATTTTGATTAATATTTGGCATGCTAATTGCATTATTAATTATTGTGCTGCTTATCAACATATATAGCAGACCTTCATAACGTAAATATTTTCACTATACCTCAAAAATTTAGAAAATATTATTCGCATACAACGGAATAGCCACGTGAAAAATAATATACTTACTATCATAAGACCTGCATCGTATCATCCCGTATTTTACTGTTACATTTTTGATTCATGATACTTTGTCTGTGCGGCGGATTAATACGTTTTCACTGAATTAATTCCTGCACTTGATTTTTATTTCATTCCGCTGAATGATCCGGACGATGTGGTATATTCACCTCGCTATTCCCGCCAATTAAAGGAGACCTAACTATGAATAAAATGATACAAGTATTAATTATACTTTTCGTAATTCATCTTACTTTATTAAACATACCGCTTAAAGCACAAACCGGAGAGTGGGTTCAGTATACATACGGAGGCAACATTACGTGTGTGACTGAAGGAGAAGACGTAATGTGGATCGGTACGAATGCCGGCCTTGTCGTTCTCGAGAAGACCACCGGCGACACCGACTTTTATAATACAGCAAATTCGGATTTACCCGGTAATACAGTTAATGTTGTTGTCATCGATGAGGAGGAGATGGTGTGGATTGGTACCGATGATGGTTTGGGCATCTATGACGGCACGGATTGGGTGATATATACGGTAGATAATTCCGACTTGTTGGTTAACAGCATTATATCACTGGCTATTGATGACAGCAGTAACGTATGGGTTGGTACACATAATGGATTCGCAAAGATTGATGAGCTTGGAGAATGGGAGATGTTCTCGCCCGGTCAATTTGGACTGCTAAACGACAGTGTGCGTGCATTGGCATTTGATAATGAAGGAAATCTGTGGTTAGGAACGGGTTACGGTTTGTTGACTTTTAACGGAGAGGAGTGGATTACGTACACAGCAGACAATGCCGGTTTACCTTCGGAAAATATAACAACAATTGCGGTCGACGAGGATAATACGAAGTGGATTGGAACATGGAACGGTGATCTGATGCTGTATGATGATGAGACCTGGACATTTTATGACAAAGATAATTCAGGAATACCGACCGTTCATCCGATTCCTTCAATTGTGTTTGATAGCGATGGTGTCGCATGGATCGGGACGATCAGCGGTTTGGTGACGTATGATGGACAGGAATGGGTGCTTTACGATTCTGATCTGGCAGATTTACCCAGCATAGCTATAAACCATATCACAATTGATAGCAATGAAACCTTCTGGATCGGTACACAGGACGGATTGGTGCATTATGACGGAGACAACTGGAATCATATCCATACCTCAAACTCAGGTTTAACATTTCACGAAATCTGGTCCATTGCAGCAGCGAACAGCGGAAAGATTTGGATCGGAGCAAACCATACCGTAAGGGGAATTATCGGTTACGATGGAAATGATTGGACTGTTTATAATACGTCCAATTCTGAATTACCTTCCAGTCAGTTTATTAACACAGTTGTAACCGACAGCAGGAGTAATGTATGGGCCGGTCTCACTGACGGATTAAGTTATTATAACGGAAGAGAGTGGAAATTATATAATTCAGAAAATACTGGTGTGCCGTTACATGAAGTCAACTCAATAACATCAGATCAAAACGGGAACTTATGGATAGCGTCATCCGGATTTTTAATAAAATTCGACGATACCGAATGGACTTCATATGTTATTGATGATGCAGATTATTTTACCGGAAGTCTCAATGCGATTACCTTTGATAATAACGGGGTGATGTGGATAGGGACATCAAGAGGCCTGGTTCGATTCGACGGAGCCGAATGGACAACATATGATAGTAATAATACCAACTTGCCAACTAACCAGATAGAAGTGGTAGCGATTGATACAACCGGAAATATATGGTTAGGAACAAACAGTGGATTGACAAAGTTTGACGGCGAACATTGGGAAACCTATAATTCCGATAATTCACCTTTACCGAGAAATGAGGTAACTGCGATAACGGTAGATCCATACGGGAATGTATGGGTAGGTACAGCCAATCCGTGGACAGTTGGGAGTGGAGGACTGGTGAAAATTAATGAAAGCGGAGAGTGGAGCGTTTATGATACTAAAAACTCGGCTTTACCAAGTAATGCCATTACTGCATTACAGGTCGATAGGAATGATAATCTCTGGATTGGTACACGAAATGGTATAGCAGTGTACAATAATAACAAAGTAATGATCAGATCTGTATCACTTGTATCGCCCATTGGTGATGTAAACTGGGGGCGGGGAAAAGAGGAGAGTATACAATGGAAAGTTCACGATATAGATTATGTAAATCTGGAATTGAGCATCGATGGCGGCGTGTCATGGGAACCAGTTGCCGATAGTATACAGGCGGAAACCGGATTCTTCAATATTCTGGTGCCTGATACGTTATCCGATAATTGCCTCGTTCGCGTTAATGATGTTGCCGGACGGGTATTCGATATGAGCAATGAAGTGTTTCAGATTTTACCGGCTACCAGTGTATATGAAGACACACACCCGGTTCAGTACAGTCTCGACCAGAACTACCCCAACCCGTTTAATCCCGTGACAAATATCCGGTTCTCGCTTCAGAAACAATCGAATGTTGTGTTGGAAATTTATGATCTCCTCGGACGCCGTGTTACGACGCTCGTGGATGATTTGCTTGGTGCGGGAACCCATTCGGTTATCTGGGACGGTACAAACGCAAACGGTCAATCCGTCGGTAGCGGGGTGTATCTCTATCGTATCCAGACAGGAGATTTTGTACAGACCAAACGAATGGTTTTCGTCAAATAATAATAAAACCAGAAATATATCGAGGAATATTAAGCAGAGGAGGGTTTATACTATGATATATTTGATATAACAAAAACGAAAGGAACAGCCATGTCAGTAAAGCGAATCGTAGTACTTTCAATGATCACGCTGATGTGTATGTTTACACTGACGGCACAGGACATTTCTATTGAAATAAATGTACAAGATAATTATACCGATAATCCGATAGATTCTGCCCTTGTCAGTGTATTACGACACGACGATGTAATCGATTCTTCTTACACCAGTTCAAACGGATCGGCAATATTACAAATCCCCGTAACGGGTGTAAGAGAACCTGAAGGATTACCATCCTCCATTTCACTCAGCAATAACTATCCAAATCCATTTAATGAAGAGACAAATGTTGATATCGGCGTACCCGAATCGCAGACGATAACCGCGACGGTATATAACATTCTCGGACAACGGGTTATGTCAGAGCAGATATCGTTTTCAGCCGGCTACTATACAATGAATATTTCGCTGGGACATCTGCCCAAAGGCGTGTATTTCTTACGGCTTGATGGTAGGGAATCGGAAACCGTGAAGTTGTTACATTTGGGCGACGGTGTTCGACCATCCCGGCCGATGTTTTCCGTCTCACCGGCAAGCGGTCCGGGTACAGCAACGCTCGGGAAAATTGCCGGTAATGATTTTACTATACGGGTAACGAAAGAGCAATATGATACCCACGAGTCAAGTGTATCCCTATCCGATAATATGGAGCTAACCGTTCCACTGGCGCGCAATAACTGGGTTGATTTTATTGTCGAAGATGGGGATGGATATTCATTCGTTATGGATCTGCTCGTTGAGGGAGATGATTATCAGCAAAACATAACGACCCCTCATTCATTATTGTTAAAATCAGGATTCTACGCTGTGAGTGGTGAGATAGAGGAGGGCGTCTCAGTCCAATGGAATGTTGAAATTCCATCGGTAGATACAACACTTGTTTTAACCTATGTCGATCCCACCGAAGGCATTGTAGGGAATTGGCTCGGAGTATACGATGAGATCCTTCAAGGGCCGGGAGATGAAGACTGCAACGCAATATACTTTAGGTTAGATGATAATGAGAACTTTGTGT
>PWXV01000075.1 GCA_003568415.1 Ignavibacteriales bacterium | reverse complement strand
GCTAAAATTGCGACATCAAATGTCGAAGTTCATTTTTCGCCGGATGTTCCGGATTCGGCGAGAAATGCTATAAACTATGCAGCTGAAATTTGGTCTTTTTTGTTAAATGCAAATCAGCCCATAAGAATAAGTGTTGATTGGAAAGAATTAGAATCAACTAATATATTGGGTGGGGGAAAACCCCGTACGTTCTACCCGATAGCGAATGGTCCTGTTTCTTCGGATACTATTCTCTATCCGTTTGCTCTGGCAAAACAGATACTGGATAATGATATTGAGCCGGATTCCATAGATATTCTTATGTCGTTTAATAGTGAATCGAATTGGTATTATGGTATAGACGGTATGACTCCTGCTGAACATCACGATCTCGCATCGGTTGCCTTACACGAAATCGCCCACGGATTGGGATATATAGATTCTTTTCAGTATGAAAAACAGGGAAGCCAGGATTTTGGAAGCCGCGGCATTGATGCGTCAGGACATAAACATCCGCCTACTGCATACGATTACTTCTGTATTAAGGGGGATAATCATGGCACAAATATCTATAAATTAGTGAATGAATCAGAATATCCAAATCCCTCATATAAATTAGGTGCGGCATTGGTGAGCAATGATATATTTTTCGATGCAACAAACTCGTATTGGATGAATAATAACAATACCGTCAAACTACATGCGCCGCTGGAATGGGAAGAGGGATCAAGTATCTCCCATCTTGACTCAGTAATGTTTCCGGTGGGAAATAGCAATTCTCTAATGACAAGCTCCATCGGTACGGCTGAAGCTATTCATTCTCCGGGGGAAATAGGTCTCGAAGTATTACGCGATTTAGGTTGGGATGTGAACCGGCTTGTTACGCTGGTAACTCCCATCTCCGGGGTTGTAATAAAACCGGGGAACTCATATAGCATAGAATACACCGACAATTACGGAGGTAATTTGCTGATCGAGTTATGGGAGAAAATTGATTATGATATTTTCATACCATATGATAATCTTAAGTCCGAACTCAGCAGTCAGGGAATTAATCAAACACAATTGTATTTTGATCAGACTATAGAGGACGGCGAATATCGATTAGCTTTTACGGACGGGGGTGATCGATTTGGATACAGTAATTCATTTATTGTATCGGATGCTCCGCAGGTAGCTACACCGGTTTTCTCTCCTCAACCCGGACCGTTTATCGATCCTATTAGTGTTGAAATTACCACCGAAACGTTAAATGCAAATATATATTTTACTCTCGACGGAACTGATCCCGACGAAACATCGGATCTTTACACCCAGCCCTTATATATCGATAGTGATGTTACAATAAAAGCAAGAGCTTATAAAGACGGCTATTGGCCCAGTACAGTCGGGCAAGCAGCTTATAGCTTCGGTTCAGGTGTATATATTGCACAGGTAGATGAAAATGGTAATCCATTTGGTATTTGGAAGCGATGGTATGCTCCCGGGAATTATTGGATACAAAGGTCTGCGGGTATTTATTCCAACACACAAACCGGATCATGGTTTCATCTTGCAAGTCAGGACTACAAAGAAGGTACAATGCAAAAGTACCGACAGTGGAGTACGAATCACGGATCAAATATTGACTACTTTACACGTAACCCCGCATATTTACAGATAATTGCAAATGCAACTACTGAGGTCCTTGCCAAATTCACTACATCCCACAGTGCAACGGTACAATCAAGACTTATCGACGGAGGAAATCCCGGCGGAGTGGTGGAATTCAAGGATCCGTGGTTACCCGATGATTACGATAATCAAAAAGATGTATATTTCAATCGCGGGATAAGTGCGATACTCTACGAGAAAGATTCACCGTTTACGGTTAGCACAAATAATACAGACTACAAAGGTGTGTTTTTGAATCAAGGTTGGCCCGATTGGCAGCCTCCCTATTACACCGTTAGCGCCCCTACAGAGCAAGAAATTGGTGGAGTCCCATCATACTTCCTTAACTGGACGGGCACAAACATTTCATACCAGAATCACGACGCCCAGGAAACTGCGGTGGTATTTCAACAGCCGAATGCAACTGCAACGGCGCGTTATAAGGGGCATCGTGTTTCGAACACCTCCCGGGCAACCGCTTCTCCGGGCCAGCGTAAAATTATATTTATTGAACAGGGTACGTATTGGGGATATCATATGCTGTGCGAATCGGCAGGTGATGTGTGGTACTCTCATTCGCAAGATGGAGCATCTTGGTCGGGTGAAGTGCTGTTAAGCCGCGGCAACGGTACCGCGCGCAACCCGGCAATTGCAGAATACAGTAGCGAAATACCGGAGAACGATTATATCTATGTCGTGTGGGTGGATGAGACGGAACGTTCAGGAGCATCCGGATATGATATTCAAGTACGGAAACGAAACATCCAAACAGGTGAATGGCTGCCGACCGAAGCGGTTATTGATCCTATAGATGCGGGCAAAGACGGTTATGCCCATCCAAATGCAAAACCTTCAGCAGTTGTGTACAGAGAAGATCCATCGCCAACAGGAGGTCATTATCCCCGGGTTATCATTGTGTATGAAGAATCCGATGGTGGAATTATAAGCAGTTATCTGGGATGGCAATATTATTATGACGATTTTGTCTGGAGAACGATACCTGTAGGTGATTCAGGGAGTACGCACGGAAGACCCTCGATTACACTAACCTGGAGCGGGGGTTGGTATGCGGTAGTATTATATGACGATAATAGTAATCTACATATAGTGTGGTCGGAAGAACTGGTGGAGAATCATTCGGTTGCGCAATTAGATTTCCAGGATACAGAAATAATACAATCGAGTTCAACATTTAGAAACTACCGTAAGTCCGTTGTATCGTCTGATTTCAGTAGTAAAATATATATTTCCTGGGTAGCTGATTGGTACTGGGGTGGAATGTATACAGGTGAGGTTGTACTTCAGCAAACATTGGAGAATGGGACATGGGGTCTCATAAACATGTTCAGGAGCGATATAAGTGAGAATCCGTATATGATGCCTTCTTTTGCAGGATATACGTGGAATACCGGTGGAATTCTTACCTTCTCGGATAATGTTATGCTATATCGTTATGCATCGTCCGACGGATATAGCTGGTCGTCACTACCGATGGAGTATTATAATACATCCGGACTGTTTTACCCTTCGGTTACGAAACTATCGTTCAGTAGTGACCATAAACTTATACTGTTTACGGAACAGGGGGGTCCGGTTTATCGTCTCGAATTTACCGAAAGCGAGCAGCTTCAGAAAGTGGTTGCAACTCGGGCTTCGGAAGCAGAAAGAGTTCCCGCTGAAACTTTCACCAAAGAGTACAGGAGTGTAGAATTCATTGATACGGTTAAGGGCGGAGAGCTGTCGTTTCGTTTCGGAAATATAAAAATGACGAATCAACAGAACGAGGTAGATGATCTTTTGGACTTCGTAACCTATTCGAATACTAACCGGGGGAAGTTTCTGAAGACGCAAACGTTTCAGGCAAATGACTACGGGGATATTTCCTTTAATATAAATGCGTATAGCCAAGATTGGTTACATGATATGAGTATATTACTGGAATTGAAAGACGCACAGACGGGGGATATTGTATCTGTACTGGAGAACGTTAACATAGAAAAAAACAGATCGGTTTCGTTGAATAAGAATATATATTTTGATATCCATACGTTGGGTGTACCTCGCGAGGTATACTTATCGGTCCGTTTAGAAAATCCGGATACGATGGCTATGATGGTACGATCGATTCATCAAACAATTATTGAAGGTAGTGAATCTCTCTATAAGATGGTCGAATCCTCAGAGGAGCAATTTGCGGAAATACCGGTTGAGTTTAGTTTATTACACAATTATCCGAATCCGTTTAATCCGGTGACGACAATCCCCTTCAGTATTCCTGTACCATCAAACGTCACGATTGAGGTATACGATATAATCGGCAGGATGGTTGCTCGCATCGCGGACGATCGTTATGATCCTGGAAATCATAGAATTGTGTTCGACGCCAACCGGCTATCAAGCGGAACATATATAATCGTGATGCGCGTGTCGGATATCGGGGGTACAGAGCGGAGTAAAATCTTTAATCGAAGGGTATTGCTTGTGAAATGAGTTTTTATCCGAAAACAAGCATAATGTTCTCACTGAAAAAGTCTTTATATACTTTTTCAGTGAGAACTATTTATTATCAGGGAGCGCCCTTTCATACCGCTCGATTACCATATCAATCCACGCATTGGTTTCCTCATTTATGATTTGCCGTGCATTATCCAGATGAAACCAGTCCAGTGTTCTTTTAATTCCCTCCGAAAATGGAATCGTTGCAGAAAATCCGGGTACAAATTGTTTGATCTTCGAATTATCGAATATCACGCTTGACGATTTATCGCCCGTTAATTCACCGAGCAGGTTTTCATCATATGCTGCAAGAAGATCCGCAGGAATATGAACGATATTTGCCTCACCGCCGGCGGCATCTGCGATGATATGATGAATTTGATCCCATGTGAGATTTTCATCCGAAGTGATGTGGAATGAATGCCCGATGGCTTGTTTATGGCCGAGTAATCCCACAAATCCTTTTGCGAAATCTTCAGAATGTGTCAAAGTCCAGAGCGTTGTACCATCGCCATGCACGATGATCTTTTTACCTTTTTTCATTCTGTCGACAGTTGTATATTCTTTGCTGCCGCCGATGGGAACCGGTATGATCGTATCGTACGTATGCGATGGTCGAACGATGGTGGCGGGGAAGTCGTTGTCTCGGTAATAATAGTTCAGTAAATCTTCACACGCTATCTTATTCCGTGAATATTGCCAGTACGGATTCTTGAGCGGTGTCGATTCGGTAACCACCGGATGAGCAAGCGGCTTCTGATATGCCGATGCAGAGCTGATGAAAATGTACTGTTTTGTTTTCCCGTTAAAAAGTTCAAAGTCGCGCCGGATATCTTCTTCAACAAATGCGATCCAGTTGACCACAACATCCCATGTGTGATTTTTTAATACAGTTGTTAATTCGGCAGGATTGGTTATATCTGCCTTGATCGTATTTATACCCGGCAACGGCCGGGAGGTTTTCCCGCGGTTGAGATGATATAATTCTATTCCTTTTTCAAGGGCCAGTTTGCTAATCGATATACTTATATTCCCGGTTCCGCCAATAAATAGTACTTTCATATTTTTTAAAATTTAAATTGACCTATGGGGGTGAATATAGTTTTGTTACGTTGTTATAATGATCGTCAAATCTTTTGAAAATAATGTATGTGTCACCCAATTGGATGGGACGGGTAAACTGACTCACCCGAAGTTTCACCAACCGGTTCCTTACATATTCGGGATAGTGTGCGATATTTACCGTTCCGATGAATTGTCCCATTGGCTGTTTAGTTTCCTCGTGTGTTTGACGGGCGATTGTGAGGAAATCGGCTCCTTGCCGGAGGAGTTGATAGAGAGAGTCCGCTTCATTTTTGCTGAATACAACGATCTCACCAAGTGTTAAAAATATTGGTTCAGCAATTTCAATCCGGATTCTGTATCGGATCCACCGTTCGGTGATATCCTGATAATCCGGTGGTG
>PWXV01000236.1 GCA_003568415.1 Ignavibacteriales bacterium | reverse complement strand
TCAGGTTCAGATCAATTATTCCGGTGAACATGCAGAAGATCAAACCTAAAAAGTCACTCGGACAAAACTTTCTTCACGATAAGAATATTGCCCGAAAGATCATACAGCATTTTAATCCCGGTAAAGATGATGTAATCCTTGAAATCGGTCCGGGTACGGGTGCGTTGACGTCGCTCCTTGCCGGAGAATGCAAACGGTTATACCTGGCCGAGAAAGATAAAAGAGCTGTCGAATTACTCCATCGTGAATACGGTGATGATGAAAACATTTCTATAATAGAGGGAGATGTTCTTGATCTTTCACTTTCAAATATGGCACATGGCAACACAAAACTTCGTGTGATCGGAAATATCCCGTTTTACATTACCTCTCCGATTTTATTTCACATAATTGATCAAAGAGTGTATGTGCATGATTTAATGATCTTGATGCAGCTTGAAGTTGCACAACGTATTACGGCACAACCGTCAACACCGGATTATGGAATACTATCGGTTCTTACGCAGACGTGGGCAACACCCACTCTTCTATTCAAAGTACCCGCAACCGTTTTCTACCCGAAACCTTCTGTTGATTCGGCGGTAGTTCATATTGTGTTTGACCGCGAACGAAGCGATATTAAAGATGAAAATATGTACCGGATGATTGTAAGAGGAACATTCGGTAAACGCCGCAAAATGCTTCGCTCGAGTTTGAAGCGATTATTTCCGGAATTACCGTTGCAACAAGAACAGTTTTCAATCGATCTTAACAAACGGCCGGAAGCGTGTTCTGTTGATGATTTTATTCAATTAACCGGAGAGATAAAGCATGGTATCAAAAGAAGCTGAAAATAAACCGGTACACGATACATCCTTGCCGAAAGTGCATGCCGCTGCCGACCCGCAGCACGACGAAGATCGGGAATTTACAATCGAAGAAGAATTTCTTGACGATCTTCGTGAACTCATACAGGTTCGTTCGACGGCAAGTATTATAAATATCCTGGCCGATCTTCATTCTCCAGATATCGCAGATATCATCGATAACCTGGAACCGGAAGACCGTTTATATATCTTTGAACTTCTCGATCATGAAACCGCAAGTGAGGTATTGCTTGAAGTTGATGAAAAAGTGCGGGAAGATCTGCTGGACCGGCTATCGCATCCCCGGATTCGAAATATTGTCGATGAGCTTGATTCGGACGATGCTGCCGACATCATCGGTGAATTGAGCGAAGAGGTTGCCGAGCGGGTGCTTGATGATATCGACAAAGAAGATTCCCATACATTAAAAGAACTGTTGCGGTATCCGACCGATAGTGCGGGCGGTATTATGGCGACGGAGTTCGTATCGGTAAAAAAAGATGATACGGTGCAAAAGGCGATACAGCGGGTGCGGAAAATGTCGAAAGAGATTGGCGAAATCTATAATGTGTATGTTGTTGATGAGAACGGTTTGCTGGTCGGTCTCCTTCCTGTGAAAGATCTTATTGTATACAATCCCCGGCGCCGTGTTAATAAAGTGATGGAAACCGAGTTTCACGCAGTTGATGTATTGACCGATCAGGAAGAGGTTGCAAACATTATGAACAAATATGACCTCATCACTATTCCTGTTGTGAACACAAAAGGAGAGATGCTCGGTAAGATTACCTTCGATGATATTATGGATGTCATCCACGAGGAGGCGGATGAGGATATACAAAAATTTGCCGGTATCGCCGGTATGGAGTTAGTGGGGCATGGTGTATGGGATATTTCACGCAGACGAATGCCCTGGCTTGCAATTGCATTTGCCGGACAGCTGCTTTCTGCTTTTATATTGAGTAGCTTCCACGAATCGCTCGAGAAAATTATAGCATCGGCATTTTTTATCCCCATCATCATGGCAATGGCGGGAAATGCGGGTATTCAATCCTCAGCGGTTGTGATTCGCGGACTTGGAACGGGTGAGATTTGGGAAGGGATGCTTGTGAAACGCATGATGAAAGAATCAGGTGTTGCGTTTGCAAACGGACTCGTTTTTGCATTATTGATATTTTTTATCGGGTGGGTGTGGATTGACGATGTATTGTTCGGTATCGCGCTTGGGTTTTCATTGCTTGTCGTTATTGCAGGAGCGACGATAGTAGGTGCCACGATACCGTTTCTTCTTACCAGATTAAAGATCGATCCCGCCGTCGCAACCGGACCGTTTATTACCACAAGCAACGATGCACTCGGGTTGTTGATCTATTTTGGAGTGTTGAGTTTGTTGTATTTATAGTGCGGGATTTTATGTTTGTTGTTTCGTGTTTTTCTTATGGATGACATATAAAAAATCCAGTCCCGACACAACGGGGCTGAATATTTAATTATCCATTTATCTATGCTTCCAAACTTACTTTTCACGCTCAACCTGCTCCTACTTCACCCTTCTTCTGCTTTTGCTCATACTGATACGCCATATTCCTCAACGCCTCAACCCGTTTATTAATTGGCGGGTGTGTTGAGAACAGATCCGACATAAAACCGGTGCGTTGTTCGCGTTTTAAATGAAACGGATCAGAGATACAGAGATGGGCTGCATCGCGATGAATCGCTTTGGGTTTGACGAATGAGCCGCTTATCTTGTGCAGCGCGTTTATGAGTCCGTTTGGATTTCGTGTCAGCTCTGCTGCGGTAGCGTCTGCAAGGTATTCGCGTTTGCGGGAAACCATCATCGCCATCATATTTGCGATAATAGGTGCGAGGATAATGCCGATTAGCCATAACACAAGAACGATAATCATAACGGGACCGCCGCCGCCGCGACCTCCGCCGCCCGATCGTCGGCCTCCGCCGAACCACATCATCCGTCTCGACATCATTGCAAGCAGCAAGATTGCTCCTACAAGTGCTGCAACGATCGTCATCAAACGAATATCATAGTTGCGTATGTGTGCGATCTCGTGAGCAATCACGGCTTGCAGCTCCTCACGGTTTAGTGTTTCAAGTAATCCTTCAGTAACCGCTACGTATCCATCTTCGGGATTTTTACCGGTAGCAAATGCATTGGGTGCCTTATCGGGAACGATATAGATCTTCGGGCGCGGTATTCCCGACGCAATGGTCATTTCATCAACAACGTTTATAAGCTGCCGGTGATCGGGGTTGTTTGGATCGGCGGGGTATGCATTGGTCGATCTCATCACCGATACCGCACCGCTGTTATAGCTCCACATTGCAGTACCGGCACCGAGGGCAAGAGCAATGATCGTTCCCATCGGGAAGAAATCGAGCATTATCATATCAAACCCGAAACCCAGTAATCCCAGAAATAAAATGAAGCCGGCCATGACAACTATCGTCAGGCGTTTGTTATGAAGTTGCTGTTCGTAGAGGTTACGTTTTCTATCGAAAAAGCCCATATAATTTTATAAAAGATAAAACTATTTTTGTTTTTTAAATGATAAATCGACCTTTGGTACTTCACGTTCGGTGAGGACGGTTATCTCAAATAATTCCGCAGCTTTAAAACCGAACATATTTGCAATGATGTTGCCGGGGAACATCTGTGTTGCCGTGTTGAATTTCGTGGCAATGTCGTTGTAAAACTGCCGTGCGAAAGCGATCTTGTTCTCGGTGCTGGTTAATTCTTCCTGTAGTTGTTTCACGTTCTCGTTCGAACGGAGCTGCGGATAGTTCTCAACGAGCGCGAACAATTTCGAAAGCGCACCGGTTAATATATTCTCTTTTTCAGCCGCATCGGCAACACCTTTTGGATTCAGCGCGCTGTTCCGTGCCTGGATGACACTCTCAAGCGTCTCACGCTCAAACTCCATCTGTCCTTTAACGGTGTTGACCAGATTCGGGATGAGATCATGACGTCGTTTCAATTGAACGTCGATCTGTTTCCAGCCGTTTGTGGTTTGATTGCGCAACCGGATCAGTTTGTTGTAGCGCGAGATGACCCATAAAACCAGTAGTGCAGCTACTGCAATGGCAATGATTGTACCCATAGGTATCTCCTCCAATGGATTAATGGTAGATTGAAATGAATGAAGATACGTTCAGAAGAGATAAAAGTCAATGAAAACATTGCCGCATGTGTACGAAATTTATTTACTGGTCCGTACATCTGCGGCAATGTGGAGGAGGTCAAATGCGGTTCGTATTTGAAACTTCACGGTAATAGTTCGGGATCTCAATATCAATATCGTGTTTCAGTTCTTCCATACGTTTCCGGAATTCTTCCATTTGTATTTTGAATTCTTCCATTCCGGGTCGTATACTTTCCTCAATGCTTCGCCGGAACGCTTCAGCTCCTCCCGGTCCGAATATCTGAATTTCAAATTCTTCCCTATCAAAGTCCGGTAAATAAAATTCCGATATTTCCCGTTCTTCAAGCTGCGCGGTTATTGTGCTTCGTGATCCTTCCCGCATGATTTCTATCCGGACCTGCTCGTCTGCTTCATAACCGGCTAATGTCCGGCGAAGCTCACGTGCTGAAGCGATCTCATTTTCGTCGATTCTCAGTATTACATCGCCTGCACGGAGATTTGCTTTCTCAGCAGGCGAATTCTCAAATACCCGTTCCACCAGTACCCCCAATTCTTCAGGTACCTGAAAGTATTCTCTTAATTGCGGATTCAGATCGATGACACTGATGCCGAGACGTCCGTGGCGGTGATGCATCATAATACGCGGTGTATCCGGTATCCTCGGTATCCGTATTGCCTGCCGGCGGGGACGCTCGCGCAATGTGACCGATAGTTCCTGCTGTCCTCCGTCCCGCACAATGAGAACAGGAACAGTTTCGTTTATCTCAGCGCGTCGAACAGCCCGTCGTAAACCCTCCGCCTCATAAATTTCACGATCACCGAACCGGATAATCACGTCTCCCGCACGAATTCCGGCAGAATCGGCGGGACTGTCCCCGGATACCCTGGTTACGAAAGCCCCTTCATCACGGGGAAGTTTTTCAATATCAATGATATCCGGCGACACATCGGATATTTGAACCCCCAACCATGCCCGGTCTGATAATCTGATGATCTCTATCTGCTTTTCTTTTTCCTGTGCTCCAGATGACAGGGTAAACAGGCAGGCGAAAAACAATATAGAGCCGATGGTAAATATATAGTTACATTTCATAGTTCTTACCTCCGGTTATGTATACGTAAGCCTTATGGTATTGTTTCGTTTTGGTCTGTTAGACGTCGGGTTGGTAGAATAGGTTCCGTTGTGTGGCAAATTTCATTAAAAGTTTGTAATATGTTCACTTTAATCGATGAATTTCCCGTCAACGAAAATGGTTTAATGATTCTTGCTCGTTATATTCAAAATCTGCGGACATACGATGTCGTATCATTTGTGTTTTTGGCATTCCTTTCAATTCTGAACCTTTTATTTTATACCCGGGTAGCTGAGTGGTGGATCCTTATTCTTTTAAATATTGTAGTGTCGGGATTAATAATTTATTTCGCCTACCGGTTTTCGGATCTTCCTGCCAACAAGCCGTTGAGAATTATCCGTGACTGGTATCCGGTCGGGATGGTCATTTATGTATTTCAGCAGATATATTATATGGTGTACCCTATCAGAGGGCGGGATTACGATGAGCTTTTAATAGAGATCGATTACTGGATGTTCGGGGT